>SUVM01000100.1 GCA_015062015.1 Akkermansiaceae bacterium
CAACGTTGCCGGATTCACCCACTCTGCATGCCGAATAAAAGGAAGCTCTGCCATGGCAAACAACATAAGGGGCACCCCTCTGCACTAACCCGGAGGCCACTGCATCGAACGCCCGCCGATGATATGGATATGCAGGTGCGGCACCGTTTGTCCGGCATCGGTCCCGGTGTTCATCACCGTACGGAACCCACCCTCTGCAATTCCCTCTGCCCGGGCTATCTCGCCCACCTTAAGCATGAGGTGAGCCAGCAAAGCCGCGTCTTCTGCAGCTGCGGCCTCTATACTCGGTATCGGCTTGCGCGGCACCAACAACACATGCACCGGAGCCACAGGCGTTATATCTCGGAATGCGACACACAGCTCGTCCTCATACACCATGGCGGCCGGTATCTCCTTATCGGCTATCTTTTGGAAAAGTGTTTTCTCCATTGCAACGAGAACTTTAACACAGCTTACCTCGCCTTGCAACTCTAATCTTGCACATTGCCCCGTTTTTGCCCGTATTAAAGCACAAGTCGGCGCGGCAACAAGGCCAACCGCTACGCTAATTCAAGCAAAACTCAACGGTTGCGGGATTGGCAATGGGGGCAAAATGCCTCGGGCTCTTTGCGGAGGAATCGGTAACCGCAAATACGGCACACGATACGCTCTTGCTTAAGGCGGTGGCGGCGCCACTTAGCCGCCAACTGCACCGGAATCATAATGGCAACAAGCACCACAAGCCCCACATACACCAGGGCGGTAAAAAACTCATGGGGCATAAGCACGGCAAGGGTATTCACGGCTCCGGGGTCTCCTTTCCGGCGGTAGAGGGTGCTGCAACCGGCGGCAAAGCCAGTAGTTCCTGCTCATCTAACAACATAGAGGCGGGCGTATCCCCAAACAACGGCGGCATGGGGGCAGAACGAATAGAGGGCTCGTACTTTTGCGGGAGCGCAGCCCCGGCATCCGTATCCCGGCGGGTGGGGTCTGCAAACACAGGCAACAACAAGGGCAACGGGCTGCGCAACTGCATGCGCATGGCGGTAATCACATCGTGATAATAGGTAACCTGCGCCACAGGTTTAGATGCCGGGCGCGGCACCGGCCGAATCTGCACATTAACCAACAACAGCACAGCCCCCACCACAACGGCCGCCATAATAAAAAAGAGGGGCAAACACCCGGGCATGGGCCGCGAGTGCATGGCGTGGTACAGCAAACTGTGTTCTTCTTTTTTCATCAGTTAACGGAAGGTCTGCCGATGAGCGAGCAACGGAAACCGCGTGTCAAAACCATATCGATGAGCCTTTGTTGTTCTCCGGCAGAGACGGCGGGGTCAAACTCCAGCATCACGGTTACATCTTTCTTTTGGCTTTTATCGCGCAAGGCAGCCCACTCATCCAATCGCGCTTGCAAACCTTGTATACCGCCGGGCACCTCTACGCCGCCGGCATAGGCGCGGGCATTTTCCCCGGCTGTGACGGTTACGATATACAAATTATCGCGAGAAAACGATGCCATGCGGTAGTGCGCCTCGGGCAAATAAAAGCTCATGCCGTAGCGCGGCAGGCGATGCACGGGCAACCACACCAAAAAGCATATCAGCAAAAACAGGTTCACCACTGCCGCTATGACAACGGGAAAACCGGGCGTATCGAAACCGGAGCGTAAGCGTCTCATGGCGTGGTATGGCAAGGGTTACACGGCTTCTGCGGTAGAGTCTGCGGGCGTTTCTGCCGGGGAGGTCTGCTCTGCGGCGCAGGCCCCGCTGCGGCAGCAGGCTTTTGCCGGGGATGCTGCTGCGGCATCCTCTTTAGCCATGCGAGCATCGCACAGCAAGTGGGCTACCTCCAGCCCGGCACGCTCTATATTGTTAATAATTTTGCGCGCACGAGAGCCCAAGTACATGTAGAACAAGTAACACGGTATGGCCATTGCCACCCCGGCGGCAGACAGTAAGAGCGCACTGCGCAGGGCCTCTGCTACCTCGGGCATCACGGCAGCCCCGCTGGAAATCCCCGGCTGCTCATAAAACTCTACCATCGTAAGCAGTGTACCCAAAATACCCAGCAGCGGCATAACGGTGGCACTTACCAACAATATCCGCACATAGCGCTCGACACGGTATACCTCGATAGAGGCCGCCTCTACGGCAATGTCTCGCAGCTCGGAGCGCTCCAACTTGGGGCGGCTGATAACGGCCTCCACCACACGAGCCATCGGCCCGGGCAGGCGGCGAACCTCGTGCAAGGCCTCATTATACTGCCCACTGTGCAGCAATGCCGACAAACCGCGCAAAAAGTCCCCGGAGTTAATATTGACACGGTGGTAATAGAACAAACGCTCGGCCACCACTGCTAAGGACAGCACGGCAAAAAACATCATGAGCCAGAACATCGGCCCCATGGAGAGTATCATATCACTCATATCAGCTTGGTATCGGTTTCAGGTTAGTAAGCGGAGAGGTGTGTACAGAGGGTGGGGGGTGGGACTGCGCGGCAGCAGCAGCTCTGCATGCTGCTGCCGCACGGTATACGGTTAAGATACAGGGGCTATGCTATCTGCCCCGAAGTAGGGCACCAGCGCGGCGGGAATACGCACGCTGCCGTCGGGCTGTTGGCATTGCTCCAACAATGCCACATACAGGCGCGGCAATGCCGTGCCGGAGCCGTTGAGGGTGTAGGGCACACGCATCTTGCCGTCGGCATCCTTGTAGCGCAACTTCATGCGGCGGGCTTGGTAGTCCGTAAAGCAAGAGCAGCTGGAGACCTCCAGATACTTGCCCTGCCCCGGTGCCCACACCTCGATATCGTAGGTTTTGGCGGAAGAGAAGCCTACATCGCCCGTGCACAGCTCAATGACGCGGTAGTGCAAGCCCAACTTCTGCAAAATGCTCTCGGCATGGCCGGTGAGCTTCTCCAGCTCGGCAAACCCGTCCTCCGGGCGGCAAATCTCCACCAGCTCCACTTTATCGAACTGGTGCACGCGAATCATCCCCTTGTTCTCGCGGCCGGCAGAACCGGCTTCTCGGCGGAAACAGGGGGTGTATGCCGTCATTTTAACCGGCAAATCACTCTCCTTAAGGATGCGGTCTCGGCAAAGGTTGGTTACAGGCACCTCTGCCGTAGGCACAAGGAACATGCTGTTCCCCTCCAGCCCATACATATCTTCCTCGAACTTGGGTAACTGGCCGGTACCGTACATGCACTCGCGCTTCACGATAAAGGGTACGCCTACCTCCTGATAGCCGTTCTCCTGCGTTTGCGTATCGAGCAGGAAGTTGATGAGCGCACGCTCCAACCGAGCCCCCAAGCCGCGATACACGATAAAACCGGAGCCGGAGATGCGGGCAGCATCCTCAAAATTGAGTAACCCGCAGGCCGTAGCAATTTGCACATGGTCTTTCGGCTCGGCTAGCTCGGGCTTGCTCCCCCATACGCGCAGCTCGGGGTTGGCGGTTTCGTCCGCCCCCACCGGGGCGGCATCGTGCGGCATGTTGGGGATGTTGAGCAGCAGGTTCTCCTGCTCCTCGGCGGCGGCGGTTGCCACGGCATCCAACTCTTTAATGCGCTCACCCACGGCGCTCATGCGCGCTTTCAAAGCCTCGGCCTCCTCGCGGCGGCCTTCCTTCATCATCTGCCCTATCTGCTTGGAGGTACTGTTACGCTCGGAGGAAAGCGCCTGCTTCTCCGTCTCCGCATTCCGGCGCTTCACATCACACTCAAGCACCTTGTCCACAAGCATCCAATGGTCTCCGCCTCTCAGGCGAACACGCTCCTTTACATACTCAGGATTCTCCCTGATAACTCGGATATCTAGCATAACACCCCTATTGTACACCCTTACGCCTGTTATTCAAGCGGAAAGTGCGCCCCAGCGCATTTTTTCTCCCTCCCCCCTCTCCCTCCCCCTCCCTCGCGCTATCTCTTTTTGAATGAGACAACAAATAATCCTCTCACTTTTAACGAATAACGAAAAATAAAAAAGAAAACAAATATTTTATTCCTACATAACAAATATGATATAAGGGCTTGATTTTTAACATTTTCTTGCATTTTAGGCTTGTCATCTCATTCAAAATGCGATATACTGCCCCCGCGATAGCGCAAAACTGCCCTATCCCCCACATAACAACCTAAACGTTAAGCGAATGAAATTACATTTACCCAAAGCATTACTCAGCCTCCTTATCTTGGCTACAACTGCCATCTCCGGCTATGCAGAAAATATTGAAGTGGGACGCGTAACTAAGGAATACAGCGGAACCAATGGCGACACCTCTACACTACCCAGCCAAAGCGGGGTTTATGATTACACGGCAAAGACCGGCAAACAAGACCTGACACTTACAGGCAACGATAAGGTGGGAACCTTTGACGAAAATGGCAACCTCATCACCACATTTTCTAAATATCAAGCAGATGATGATTTTAATCTATTTGGGGAAAACAAGGTCACCCACACATGGAGCGGCAATGGAGTAATTACTCAAAATTTCAAAGTAGATGGAACATTAGCAATAACGGGAACATCTCAGGTAGTACTAGGTGGTCAATACAAAGTAAATGATGAGGATCTTGACTGGCCATCTATCGTCGCACCCGATTATGATGAATATACCGGTGTTATTGCCAACAAAGTAGTAGTAACCGACCAAGGCTACCTACAATCTTATAACGCACAAGTTGGCACACTGGATGCCCAAGGAGGCACCGTTAAATTACACACCGGCATGTACCAAGGCAACACCGGCATGCGTCTGGAAGGAGCAAAAGACTCTAAACAAGTTCAAATTCACCATGCTCTCAAAGTCAGCGGCACGGCAAATGTTACCATAGGCACCACCACCAAAGACGGGTCTGCCCAAGACGAGCACATTGCCACAGCCTTTGGCTCCTTCACCTATGTCGGCAATCCGGAACTTTCTGAAGGCGAGGATGAAGAAACAGACGTGGACAATTATGTCACAAACGTTGAGGATTACAACATCCATAGTTCCCAAATAACCCAAGAAGGGGGAACCCTGAATGTGTACGGCAAGTCTTTATCAATCGGCGGGCTCAACATTGAGCAAAGCGGCGGTACCATGGCTATCTCCACCGGGCAGAACCAAAAAACTGAAAACAACCAAGTTACAGCAGAAGCCCCCATGTGCCACTTCCTGGCCGATTACGGGGATAGCACCATCACCCAAAGCGGAGCAAAGGGAACAACCCTCAGCATCGGACTCATCAAAGCATACAACTCACAATATGATTCAGTTATCAAGAGTTTACAAATCAATGGCAAGCCCGTACCCGACATTAACCCGAGCCTGACAGTAAGCCAAACCGGAACAGGTACTATCAATTTAAACGGCGTCTATTTTTTCAATCAAAAAACCAATGCAGCCTCTACCGAAAAGAGCACGATAACCCAGAGCGGCGGCGGCATCATTAACCTGAACGGAGCATACGAAGGTGCTACGTTCGATATCACCCAAGAAGAGAACGGCGGCACCATCAACCTGAATGGTAACATGACAGCCGGGCAAGTGAGCCAGAGCGCCGGCACGCTGAACATCGGGAAGGATGTCACCTTAACGGCCGATAGCGTCAGCGTTGGCAGCGATATGGTTGTTAACGGCAGCCTTACAGCGGCAACGGAAGATTCTCTGCTGAGCATCGTAGGGCAAGGGCACTTGGAAAACAGCGGCAGCATCGGCATGGATATCTTGCTGGAGGGCGGTGAGCTGACAGCCGTAGACGGCAGCACCTTTACCAATGTGGTAGCCACAAGCGGCACCATTTATTTGGGGGACGCGGTAAGCTTTGATTCGCTCACCTTGGGCAGCAATGCCGAGATTGCCTTATACACACTCCGCAATGCCCAAAACGGCGTAACGGTGTATGTAGGCAAGGGCGGAGCCGTTGCAGACAATGTAACGATTGGCAACAACGTAACATTTGTTGTGGAAACAGAGGGCACGGCAGAAGACTTAGTAGGGCAAAACCTCACCATCTTCCAAAAACAGGACGGCACCACCTACGACCTGGACGAAGCCAAGCTCATCGTGAAAGATTCCACCGGCACAGAGACGGAGCTTTCATTCAGCAGCAATGGCGACGGCACGGTGAACATCACCGGCAACATCCCCGAGCCGACCACAGCCACGCTGTCTCTGCTGGCCTTGGCTGCCTTAGCAGCGCGCCGCCGCCGCGCCGCCTAAAAAACGGCCCGCACAAACGGCAACATTTTTAAGGTAAATACATATAAGCTCCAAGCCGCCATCCTGCACCGGGATGGCGGCTTGTTGATTGGAGGGGGCAACTCAACAAATGGAGCACCTAGGGTTTTAATGCGGTAAGGGGCAGCACAAACACGCCGTCCGGGCGTTGATAAGCAGCGCGCGTAAGAGCGCAGATGACGGCCGATACAACCGGGGGCTTGCCGCCGGGCTCGGCAGCAATGGCATCTCTCAAGGCAATCAGGTTGGCGGCGGCGGCATCTATTTGGTTTGCGCCCAGCTTAATCTCGAACGCGCACCAAGAGCCGTCATCGAGCTCCAACACGGCATCTACCTCCCTGCCCTTGTAATCGCGGTAATGGAAGAGGCGCGCGTCGATAGCATCTGCATATACCAAGAGGTCTCGCACGCACAGGCTCTCGAAAAGGAACCCCAGCGTGCTCAGATCGTTCATAAGGGCGGCAGGCTTCATTTTTAAGAGAGCGCATGCAAGAGAGGGGTCGCAGAAAAAGCGTTTTTCGGTTTGTTTTACACGAACCGAGGAGCGCACATTGGCCGCAAACGGAGGCAGGTTTTCCGTGAGGAACAGGCGGCGAAATACATCCAAATAAATGGCAATGGTTTTATCCTCCACATCTGCATCGTCCGTTGCCTGAATATCCTTGCGCAATGTTTTGATAGAGGCATCTGTAGCCACGTTGCGCGCCAAAGAGCGCAACAGCAACAGCATTTTGGCGGGGTCTCTCGCAATACCGTCGGCACGGTACACATCGTCCTCCAACACAGCACGCAAATATTGCTGCGGCAACAAATGCGCAGCAGAGGCCCGCCTGTTAAGCGCAGCCGGCCAGCCGCCCCGCACAATAAGCTGCACAATGTCGCGCAAAGCCACCTCTCCGGTCATAACAGGGGTAAACCGGCCGGCAACCAGCTCTTGCAGAGAAACAAGCCCGGTGGAGTCCCCGGACTCGTAAAGCGACATCGTGCGCATACGCAACCGCGCAATCCTCCCTGCACCACTATGCAAAATACCTTTATGTACCGGTGTTGCCGAGCCGGTAAGGATAAATTGCCCCGGTTCTCCGGTGCGGTCCACCCAATGCCGCACGGCATCCCACAAGGGTGGGTGCTCCTGCCACTCGTCGAGCAAATGCGGGGGCTCCCCCTGCATAACGATAGAGGGGGATATTTGCACCAGTGCGCGGTTGGCAAAATTACCATCCGGATTCCCTATATAAAATGCACTGTTACTGTGCTGCGCAGAGCTCCACGTTTTACCGCACCATTTCGGACCCTCGACACACAAGGCGCCAAAGACGGATAAATACTCCCGAATTTTCGCATCCGAAAGACGTGGTTTGTAAGCAGGATTTTTCACAAGGCATATTCTAATGTTTTACACGCACTTTGTCAAGACTTTATTTTTATTTTTCCGCATCTCACTACCTCAAATTTCCGCATCTCACTACCTCAAATTTCCGCATCTCACTACCTCAAATTTCCGCATCTCACTACCTCAAATTTCCGCATCTCACTACCTCAAATTTCCGCATCTCACTACCTCAAATTTCCGCATCTC
>SUVM01000101.1 GCA_015062015.1 Akkermansiaceae bacterium
AGCCCAGGTAGGTCCATTGCACGGCTTCGCGGGAGTTGGCGGCGGGGCGGGTGAGGTCGCAACCGTAGCTCTGGCCCATTTGTGCCAGCTCGCCCAGAGCGCGTATCTGTTCGTTCATTTCTTCGCGCAGGCGGATAAGCTCATCCGTCAGCACGCCGTCTTCGCGGGCAAGCAGGTCTTTGCGGCGCTCGGCAATAAGGCGGTCCGTGCCGTACAGGGCTACACGGCGGTAGTCGCCTATGATGCGGCCGCGGCCGTAAGCATCGGGCAGGCCGGTTACGATACCCGCAGAGCGCGCAGCGCGAATGCCGGTGGTGTAGGCATCAAACACGCCTTCGTTGTGTGTCTTGCGGGTGGTCTTGAACATGTTGAGCGTGTTCTCGCTCATCTTGTAGCCGTAGCTCTCCAATGCCTGTTGTGCCATACGCAAACCGCCGAAGGGCATTAAAGCACGCTTCAGCGGAGCATCTGTTTGTAAACCGACAATCGTTTCAAGGTCTTTGTCGATATAGCCGGCGGCATGAGACACGATGGAGGACACTACCTCTTCGTCGGCATCGAGTACTCCACCTGCTTCAATTTCCTGCTTCATGAGCAGCTTTACCTTATCCCACAAGGCGTTGGTTCGCTCCGTGGCTCCGGCAAGGAAACTCTCGTCCCCCTCGTAGGGCTTGTAGTTCTGTTGTATGAAATCGCGCACGTTGATGGACTCCGTCCATACGCCGCCTTGGAATCCCTGCCACTCTGCGGGTTGGCAGGCTGCCTGACATGTAGTTTCGCTCATATCTAAATAGTCGTGTTTCAGGGTTCTGCATTGCTGCCGGCAATGCTCCTGTGCCGCCTGCGCGACATGCCTACCATACGGCACCGTAACAGGCTTTCTCTTGCCCATTAACTTACCCCATTACCCCCGCCCTGTCAAGGATGAAATAACGAAATAACAAGAAAATTTGAATAATTCTAAGTTAGTGTAGAAAATCCGCCTCTTTTCCTTCGGAATTCTCGCAATCGTACTCGTTTTTGTTCGTGGTCGGTTGCAATACGGGCGGATATTCCGCACCGTGCGCGCCGCGATATGACTCAACTAACACTTGCGCCTCTGCCTGCCGGGGCATATACTCTTGGGCATGAAACCGGACCGCAAAGAAATAGCCACCAGCATAACCAACGACCCCTCTGCCTACAAATTATGCGCGGTATGCGGGGCTATTGTGGATAAGACGGTAGACAGCTGCCCGGATTGCTACGCCTACCGTTTTGATGCCGATACCGAGGCCGTTACGAACGCCGCGTTGGATTTGGCCGTTAAACCTCGGCACGCTGTGTCGCATCTGGACATGATGCCCGACGCGGAAAACTGAGCGAAAAGTACAAAGTACGAAGTACAAAAAGCCGCCGCAGTTTCCTGCGACGGCTCTGATTTAACATTTACCGAAAATCTTTTGAGTCGGTCTTATTTGCGTCTGCGGCGCATGGCCAGCCCTGCCAAGGCCAACAGGGAAAGCGTGGCCGTTGCAGGCTCCGGTACGCTTTGTGCGGTGGCTTTCATCACGGCTTTCAGTGCGTTGTTTTCTAAAACAAGCCCGGTGCTTTCAATTGTCACATTCGGGGTGGCACTGCGCATGGCAAAGGTGTTGACGGTGGACCATTGGTAGTCCTCCAGCGTCAGGTTGCCGCCGTCTATGGCTGCCTGAAGCTGTGCTACGTCGGTGTCGGAGATGTTGTCGATGAGCGTCAGCGTGTATTCTGTACCTTCTTCTGTTGCGCCGTCAATCATTTCCTGCAGTGCCACATCTGTCAGTTCCAATTTGAGGGTGCCTCCCTCAAGCTCCAAATCGCCGGTTTCCGTCATTGTCATGGCTGCGTGTTCTTCCGTTGTGCCGCCAATGCTGAAGGTCATGCTGTTGCCCGAGCTCATGGATATGGTTGAGCTAACGGTTAAGTCTGCCGTATCTTCAAATGTTACGGCACCGTTGATATTGACGTTGCTGCCCTGCAAGCTGCCTTCCCCGCTTACCGTGGCGCTGCCGTTCAGGTTAAACGTTGCGCCGTCTGCTACTATGATATTGCCGTTCAGGGTGCTCGTACCCGTTACTGTCATCGTGCCCTTTACATCCAGCGTGGAACCGCCTCCGATGCTTACTGTGCCGGCGGTAATAGTGGCACCGGATTTAATGGTAATTGTACCGGTTCCGGTTTGTTCAATATTGTAAGTGGTATTAGTGGATAAAAACCCCGGAAATTTATCCGAATAGGTATTTGTCAGAGTCACTCCGTCTTTGTGTCCGCCCCCAATATCAATATTGCCGTTGCCTTCCTGATTAATATTTATCGTGCCCGAAGATTTAAAATTGCTACCGTATGCCAGATTGATGTCGCCGGCTCCGGTTTGATTTAATGTGATTGTTGCGGAATTGCCGGTAAACAGACCAAATGTTAATGAGGGTTTATTATCTGCGCTACTTTGCCCTTGAGTGAAGATGTTTTCGGTTTTTTCGTTAAAGTGGAGAATATCTCTCAGCAGCAGAGTGCCGCCGTATTGATTGATTTTCATGCCATCCTTTGCAATGGAATCTCCATAAACCTGCATTGTACCATTGTTTTGGGTTAAGGTCATAGCTGTGCTTCTACTACCAAAAGAATTGGTGTAATGCATTACTACTCTACCTTGGCTGTTTAATACCCCATTGATGTAAGAATTTTTTTCACTATCACAACCCATTTTCAGGTGTCCGCCGGAGATTGTCAGGCTATTGATGATTTGAGAGGATTTGGGTGTGCCTGAAAAATTATAGGTGCTTGTCTTGTCAAAATCTCCGCCTAAGTAAGAGTTGCCTTGAGAAAAATCTGTACCACCCGTGTGAAGCTCCACTTTACCGCCGGTAATATTTAAATCTTTGAATTGCGCGTTGGAGGCTTTCAGGTTGATGAAGGAATTGTCACTTCCGTTAACGGTTACTGTGCCGTTGACTCTGAGTGCTGAATATTTGGTCCCATCTTGTTTTCCGGTAATGTATACTTCTCCTTTGCCGTTGATGGTCAAATCGCCGGTAAGATATAATGAATTCGAGTAATTGGTTGTGCCTGCATTGGGGTTTGCAAACTGATTTGCATCATTTAAGTAGCCTATTTTGCTGCCATTTCCAATCGTTATATCTTCAGTCCGTTCTTCGGTGTTTTTTCCGCTTCCCAGATTGATAAATACAGGCGTGCTCGTTTCTTCTGCATAGGAAGCCCCGTAAATTGCCATTACTGCTACACAGAGTAGTTCGGGTAAGTGTAATTTCATGATTGTATATGCGTTTGTTGTTGATAGGCACTGTGTTAGAGTGCCTCTTAACTGTGACGCAGGTAAGTATATCGCATTTTGAATGAGATGACACATAATTTGCTTATTGTTAGGCTAAAACGGCGAAATTCATGTCTTTTCAACATCTTAATTCCTATGGGGTGCGTATGATATACGGCGTTAATTTTTAATATTTTATGGTATTTTAGACTTGTCATCTCATTCAAAAAGAGATAACGGGAAAAATGGGGGGTGTAAAGGGAGTAACGGTGGTATAGTTGCTGAAAATAAATGTTATTTTTTTAGGCTGGACAGGGGGAGGGGGATGTGGTAGAGTGGCAGGGTAGGGAAATGCGGTGGTGTGTTTTCCGCGCGCGCGTCATACATAATAGCATATACAATATGGAACAAGAGCAGGGAGAAACTGCGGTGGGACCGCTGCCGGAAACGGAGTATCAGCCGTACAGAAAGGCGGTTTACGAGCCGGAGGAGCAGCAACGCGTGCGGCGCAGGGTATACCGCGTGAAGCGCAGGCGTAGCAATACACAAAAAGAGGGGCTTGGCTGGCGGATTTTTTATTTGGCGTGGGTGTTTGCCGCGTTGTTGTGTGCGTGCATGGCCGTAGATGATTGGTTTTTTAAGAATGGGGGCAGTGAGGGCAGGCTGGTGGATATCAGCCGCGATGCGCATACTACCGTTCTCATCTCTTTGCTTCTTTTTGTGATAGTGGGGATATATGCGGGGTATTGGCATCTTTTTCTGAAGCCTCAGCAACAACGGAGGCGTAATAAATGGGAGCAAGAACGCCGGAGGCGTTCTGCCCTTTTGTGGCATTTCGTCATCGGCCCCGTTTTATTTTTGATTTTGTATGTGCTAACAGAGCTTTAACCGGAGAACGCGTTATGTGGTCTTATTTATTGGGGCTCAGTGTTGCTGTCCTTGGTGGCGGGGATATGGGCAGAGGGTTATTGCAGCAATTTGAGGATGATTTTGCGGTCCGGCGAGGCCATGGGGGTGCGCGGTAAATCCGCGAGGGGGATAAAGGTTTCCGCCCCTTGTGGGGTGGCTTGTGGGGCGTTGTAAAGGTAACGCGTAACTTTGTAGCGGGTAACGCTGTATTTTTGCGTGGCAAGCAGGGCAAGGCCTTTTACTTGTGCCTGCGGGCGTTGGGGGAGGCGGTACATGCCTTGGTGGCGTTTGCCGTCTGCCTGTTTTTCCAGCAGCAGGCCGTGTTGCCCCAAGCACCATAGGTCGTGGTGCTCGGTGTGCCGTATTTCTTTTTTGGGGAGCTTGGCGGGCAAAGCTTCCGGGGCGGTGGCGCTGCACAGTGTGCGTATGGGGCAAAGCAGGCAGGCCGGTTTGCCGGTGGTGCAAATGGTTTGCCCCAGTTCCATCAGGGCAGAGTTGTAGGCGCGCGGGTTGGTGGGGTGCACCAGGCGTGCTGCCCAAGCCCAGTGTTTTTTGCGGCCGGCGGGGGAGTCTATGGGGGTGCTGTCATTAAAAACACGGGCAAAGACGCGAGAGACGTTGGCATCCACCAAGGGGGCGGGGCGGTTGAAGGCGAAGTTAAGCACTGCGCCTACGGTGTAGTCGCCAATGCCGGGTAGGGCGCGAATAGCGGCTTCCTCCGTGGGGAAACGGCCGCCGTGTTGTTCTGCAATGGCTATGGCAGCCGCCCGCAGGGCACGCACGCGGCGGTAGTAGCCCAACCCCTCCCAAGAGCGCAGGGCGGTAGCCTCATCTGCTGCGGCCAAGGCTGCCGGGGTGGGGAACTGTTGCAGCCATGCTTCGTAACGCCCCAACACGGTGGGGATGGTGGTTTGTTGCAGCATGACTTCGCTCACCAGAATAGCCCAGGCATCGGTGGTGCGGCGCCATGGGTAATCTTTGCCATGGGTGCAGAACCAATCTACCAACAGTTGAGCAAAGTGGGCGTAATGGCTGGCTTGCATGGCGGCTTAGGGCTGCTTGGCGGTTTCTGTGGTGTAGATGGAGATGTCTGCCTGCTTGGTGCCGAGCAGCTTTTGGGCGCGTTGCAGGGCGTAGCGTGTGGAGATGTTGGGGTTTTTGGGCTCGAAGAGGAAGATGTTGCTCTCTCCCTCTGCACAGTTTTCTTGCAGCACTTGCAGCACACCGCTCTTTTTGAGGATGCGGTACACCTCTCGCCCGGCACCGGAGATGATGAGGTGGCGGCCTTTTTCGCGCGTGAATTTGATGAGTTCCTCCAGTGCGCAAACCGAGGTGGCATCCAAGTTGCGCGCATTGCGCATGCGCAGCACGATAACAGCCAGAGACGGGTCCTCTGCAATGCGTGCCACCTGCTTGCGGAACAAGTCTGCCGCGCCGAAGAAGAGGTCGCCCTCCACATGCACGATGGAGATTTGCGGCAGGCGAGAGGCGTTTTCGTTCACCTCCATCAGCGTGCCTTTGTCATCGAAGGTGTACTCCACCAGCTCGGGCTTGGCCGCTTTGCGCAGAAAGATGGATACCGAGATGACAACACCCACGAAGATGGCTACATGCAACGGCAGCAACAATGCTGCCACAAAGGTGATGAGCAGTACCGCCGCATCCCCCGGTGTGGACCGAAAACAGATGCGCAGCAACTTCGGGTCGTACAGCGATACGGCATTGGCCAGTACCAAAGCCGCCAACACACTGTGCGGAATTTTGGAAATGAGCGGAAAACTCGCCAGCACAAAGGTGATGCCCAAGCACATTAACCCGCAGTATATGCCGGAAAACCGCGTAGCTGCCCCGGACTTAAAATTGAGCATGGAGCGTGTAAGGGAGGCAGAGCAGGGCAGCGATGTGGTGAATGCCGAGCCGATGTTAGCCATACCCACGGCAAAGGTATCTTGGTTGAGGTTAACGGGTTCTCCGGTTTTGGCAGAGATGGTTTTGCTCATCACCGTTTGTTCCAGGGTAGAGAGGAAGGCAATACCGATGACCACGGGGAAGAGCTCTGCAAAGTGCCCGCCAATCTCGGTAATGTCGGGCGGGCGGCAGGTGAGGTCGCTCATGGTGAAGTCTTTGAGCATGCGTACATCGGTAAAAAATGCGCCGCTCCACGGCATGCACAGTAAGGCATTCAATAAGCTCATTACCAATAAGATAATAGCAAAAGTCGGCAGAAATTTGAAGTGCTTTTTCAGCGGTATAAACAGGGCAAACGATAACACGCCCAGCACAATCGGTTGCCATTGTACCAAATGCAGGTTGTTAAGGATGGCCCCTGCCATGGTGAAGAATGAGCTGCCTGCGTTAACATCGTTAATGCCTAATACATAGCGCAGTTGAGAGGCAATAATGAGCGTGGCAGCCCCCGTAATATAGCCCACCAGCACGCTGCGGCTTACAAATTGCAGCATCTCCGTAGCTTTTACAAATGCCCCGATAACGCAGGTAATACCCGCCAAAAATACAATCAACGGCACAAATACACCCGGGTTGGCTTGGATGCCCGCCGACGAGGCTAAAAAGAAACTCGCCAGCATGAAGGCCGTTGCATTGCTCGGCCCGCTGACGGTGAGGCTGCAACGCGTGAACAAGGGCGCAATAAACGTGCCTACCGTGGCCGCCATGATGCCGTATATGCTGTCCAACCCCGCCATGGCTGCAAACGCCATGCCCTGCGGCAACCCTACTAAGGCTACATCGAGCGCCGCTTTCAGGTCTCGCCCCGCTTTGGTGGGGCTGTAGCCTTTCAGCGCGTGCCGCACCGGCAGCGGATCCACCATCCCCTGCGAAATAAAGGTGCGAATACTCTTCCAACCCAACCGAATTCGATGTGCCAGTGCTCCCATGCTGCTTAAACTCTACCATACCCGCAGCTCCGGTGCAAGAAAAATCGGCGATTCGAGGGCAAGCTTTGAGGGGTGGGGATAGCGAATGAGGCGTTGATGGCATCGGTTTCCTCCGCGCGCTTGGGGTTCTGCACCCGCTTATAGCTTTTGCCGATAGTGTTTCTGCTTGTTTTGCACTGTTTTTTATGGTATGTTGCCCTTATGGCAATAGAACAATTCAGAGCTCAAATCCCGCAGTTGGATGCCCCGGCCTTTATCGCCGCCAGTGCAGATATTATCGGTGCCGTGCAGGTGGCTAAGGATGCCTCTGTATGGTATCATGCAACCGTGCGGGGAGATGTGGCACCCATTTCTATCGGCATAGGCAGCAACGTGCAGGATAATTGTTGTCTGCATGTGGATTATGCGTTGGGCTGCACCTTGGGAGACTATGTAACCGTGGGGCATAGTGTGACACTGCATGCCTGCACCGTGGAGGACAAATGCCTTATCGGCATGGGGGCGGTCGTGTTGGATGGTGCCGTGGTGGGGCATGGCTCCATTGTCGGGGCTCATGCCTTGGTGACTAAGGGCACCATCATCCCCCCTCATAGCTTGGTACTCGGCTCCCCGGCACAGGTGGTCAAACAACTCTCCCCCGAGGTAGAAGCGCACAATTACCGCCACGC
>SUVM01000102.1 GCA_015062015.1 Akkermansiaceae bacterium
CGCCTATTCTACACTATTCTTCGGATTCGTCAAGCGAAAATACGTTTTCTATGTCATTTTGTAGCCCGGAAAAGCCTACATGGTCCGATTTTTTAGCCATATAGTTGGCATAAGAGCCGTATTTTTTCTCAAATTCTTCCTGGCATTTTACGGTAAGGCGGCAGAACGGGCGCGCCTGAAGCCGTTTTTTGGGGATGACTTCGAGCGAGATTTCGCAAATCCCGTAATACCCGAGCCTGATGCGCTCCAAGGCTGCATCAATTTCAAAAAGCTGCTCGCGGTCTTTGCCCAGCAGGCGGATGGTGAGGTCTCGCACCTCGGCCTCGCTGCCGGCGTCTCCGATGTGTTGCCCGGAAGATGAGGAAACGTTGGAGGCACCGCTGCGCAAGTGGTCGCGGGTTACATCTTGCATGTTGGGTAAAAGTTTATCTCGCAGGTCGAGCAAAGCTTTTTTCTGCTCTTCCAAGAATGCCGGCCATTCCGGGTCTGCTTTAAGGACGGATAAAACTTCCTTGAGTTTGGCCTTGCGGGCTTTTTCTTCCGGGGTGAGGGTTTCTCGCGCGGAGGTAGCCTTGGCCGGTTTGGCAGCAGTGGCGGTAGGGGCTTTTTTGCTTGTTTTGGCATCAGTGGCTGTTTTTTTTGACCCTGCGCCGGTGGTGCGAGAGGATTTTGCGGACGTTGCTGTGGTTTTCTTAGACGTTGCCATATAGTGTAACGAATATGAGAGCGATAAAGGCCGTCGATGCGGGGCAGGTTTTGACTGCTGCCGGCCTGTTCCCTTGCTATTATCACAAGAGTGCTCATAAAGCAAGAAAAAATTGCGTGATAATGCGCATCCGTGCTCATAATTTGTGACAGTGTGAAATATTCCTTTCAATTATCTGCTTTTTGCGTTGATTGGGGCTGGCCCGTTGTGCTATGATGTATGGCATGGTAATGCAAAGGATGACCGGGGTGTTAATGCCGCTTTTTTCGATGCGGCGAGAGGGTGATGCCGGAATCGGCGATCTGATGGCATTGGAGGAATGGGTAAATTGGGCAGCGGCACACAAGGTCGGCTTCTTGCAGCTTTTGCCTGTTAATGCCGTGGGAGAGGACGATTCGCCGTCCCCGTATTCGGCCATAAGCTCCGTAGCGTTGGAACCGCTGTATTTGGCTTTGGAGCGTGTGCCCGGCATGCAGTTGCCCCTGCCGCCGTATCCGGAGTCTGCACCGCCCGGGCAGCTGCCCGGTGGCAGGGATTTTGTGGACTACGCGCGCGTGCGTGAATATAAAAGATACCATTGCCGAAACGCTTTTGAGCACTTTGAACAAGAGGAGGAATTTGCCCCCTTGCGCGCAGAGTTTGATGCCTGGGTGGCAGAGCAGGGGGCTTGGTTGCAGGATTTTTCCGTTTTCTGTGTCTTGTGCACTGCTTTTGGCACCAATGCATGGTGGAAATGGCCTGTGCAAGACCCCGATATGGCGCGCATCGTCGTAGATGGTGGTATGCGTTCTCGCCGGGCTAAACGGTATCGGCAGTGGTTGCAGTGGCTGTGCGCGCGCCAGTGGGCACAGGTGCGTGCCTTGGCAGATGCCAAGGGCGTGTATCTGATGGGCGATGTACCCATCGGTATATCGGTGGCCAGTGCAGATGTGTATTTTGAGCGTTATCTTTTTGATATGAATTGGAGCGGCGGGGCCCCGGCAGAAGGTAACTTTGCAGAAGACCCCTTTACGGCTAAGTGGGGGCAAAATTGGGGGATTCCGTTGTACCGATGGGATGTTATGGAGCAAGACGGGTTTGCGTGGTGGACGCGGCGCATCCGCAAATTGGCAGAGGTGTTCAAAATGTACCGTATCGACCATGTGTTGGGTTTTTACCGCATTTATGCCTTCCCGTGGATGCCGGATCGTAATGCGGAGTTCCTGCCATTGACGGAGGATGAAGCTGCCGCCCGTTGTGAGGGTCGCCGCCCGGGGTTCCGCCCCCGCGCGGACCGGACGCCGGAGGATCGCCGAGCCAATCTCATGCAAGGGGATTATTTATTGCGCCGGTTGTTGCAGGCGGCTCCCGGGCAGCTTGTAATCGGGGAAGACTTGGGCTGTGTGCCGGATTATGTGCGCCCGGACCTTTCCCGTCTTCGCATTGCCGGGTTTAAGATTCCGCATTGGGAGATAGACGCCCAACGCCGTATTTGCGATGGACAACGCTATAATCCGTGTTCGTTTGCCACATATGCCACGCACGACTTCCCCCCAATTTGTAACGATTGGAATGCGTGGTACGGTAACGTAAAAACAGCATTGGAGGCCAAGGCTAATCCCGCAGTAAGCCGCACAGAACTGCGCGAAAAAGTGCGTGTTGGTAAAGATTGCGCTCGTGTGCTATACTGGTTGGGTGAGTTTGCCGGGTTAAGCAAAGAAGAGTGTTTGGTGCCGTGGGGGGCAGGGATTAAGGATGCTTTGTTCCGGGCATTGTTGGCGAGCCGCTCTGCATATGCTGCGCTAATGTGGACAGAGTTGTTCGATATACCGGTACGGCTTAACACCCCCGGCACAATGGGCGGCACCAATTGGCGTGCCCGCATGCCGTTTACGGCAGCGCAAGCGTCGGCTATGCCGCAGAGCGCATGGTTGGCAGAGTTATCTCAACGTTCCGGTCGTGTAAAATGATGAAAAAACGAGGTGTACAGGCTATTCTTTTCATACTGGTAAGTTGTATTTTGCTCTCGTGCGGGGTGCAGGTGCAGCTGCAAACGCTGGTGCCGTCGGAGGTGAACTTGCGGCGCGGTACCTCCTTGCGAGTTGTCAAACAAACCCGCCACCCTGCTGCCCGGCGATTGGAAAACGCCCTTTACGAGCAGTTGGCGGATTGCGGCTTTTATACATTGGGCGGTAATTCTGCTATCTTGGCTATTCGGCATGTGCACCGCCATACGCAACGCTATATTAACCATACCTGTAAAGCAGACGAGGAGTGCCGCTGTACGGAAACCGTGCGTACGGATTTGGAGGCTACCGTACAGTTGGAGCACCAAGGGCAAATCCTTTATCACAGAACCCACTCCGATACCTCGTATAGCCATCGTGCGGACTACGATGCTCTTGCAGCCGCTATTGTGCAGGATTTGGTGCCGCGTGCCGTGTGGTATAGCGAGCGCGTGAAACCGGCAGATGGTAATGAAACATTGCGTGCTGCCGCAAAAGCCTGTGCCAATGGCGACTGGCAAACCGGGGATGTCTTGGTGCGGCGTTCTTTGCAAGAGTTTCCGCAAGATGCCGAGGCTTATTATCTTTTAGGCCTCATCGAGCGCAATAACCGCAATTTCCGCGCATCGGATGCGCACTTTCGTCAAGCTTATTCCCTGCGTGCGGATGCCAAGTACAGCGATGCCATTTCTCGTAATGCCCGGTTAGAGCAAGACGAAGCCGCTGCACGCGCCCAGTTGAACGAATAATGCGCTTCTTCCCGCCTGCCTACCGAGGTGGGGTAAACCGGCATATGCCGCAGACTACATTTCCGGCAAGGGGCGCAGCTCCGGAATGGGGGAGTTATTGAGCGGCTTGTGTTCCTCCTCCGGGAAACGGAAAGGCTCTAATATGGAGGGAGTGTAGGTGGCATTGGTGCGCAGCGGCGTAAGCGGAATTGTAACCGAGTCTTCTTCGATATAGCGGGCATTCGGGTCATTCTCCGTCCACAACAGGGCGCGCCACCAGCTGGTTTGGGTGTTGATGGTGACAGATTCTACCTGATATCCCGGTTTTTCCACCACAATGCCCAAATCCTTATCCTGTTGAATCGTCGTGGTGAGCGGTGTTGTGCCGTCTTGTTGTTTGCCGTTGATGGAAACGGTGGCACCTTCCGGGGTGGTGATGATTGTAAACGCTTTTTGGCCTACGCAAGAGGCAAGCAACGCCGCAGCAACGGCAACCGGGAGGTAAATGTATCTCATGGCATTCATTTTACCTTTATTTTCTCAGGCTGGCAAGCATAAAACCGCCAAGACACGCAAAGAGCCCGCTGTTAAATCGGATTTATCCTTGCATCCCTGATAGAAAACTGATATACTCCCTGCGTGATGAGCCAAACAACAGATTCTCCCGTCCCGGTATTGCGCAAAGCTTCCGTGCCCGTGTACTGTTTATTCAGTGCCTGTGTCGGCGTGGCTATTTGTATGGCTCTCTATGGCCTTTTGTTGATACCGGATACCCCCGCCGCGGCAGAGGAAGATGCCGCCCCGCTGGATACAGAGGAGACGGTGCTCTTTTACCAGCCGGAGGAATACGCGGATTTAACGCCGTTGGCAGACGTGCCGGCAGAGTTTGAATATATTTACGAAGTGCGTTACATGGCATAATACCTGTTTGCGCGCAGATGCCCTTTAATATGCCGGATGCCGCACCCCAGCCGCCTGCCCCCCCTACGCGGAGCACCGTGCCGTTTCGCCCTCACCCTCGTGCCGTTATGCCCGCTGAGGAAGCGGCTTCTTCTCCGGCTGCGGCTTCGCCCCGGTCAATGCCCCGGCAAGAGCCTGCCGCCCGTGCGCGCAAGCCGCTTTACATCGCGGCGGGCACTTGTGCGTTATTGGCTATCGGCGCAATCGTTTGGTATGCTTGTGCATGGCCCTCTTCTCAGCAGCAGTACGAAACGGCTATTCAATTATATGCCGATGGCGAAAAAGCCCGCGCCTTCCCCCTTTTGCAACAGGCTGCGAAGAAAGGTGTGACAGAGGCTTATGTTCCGCTCGCAGATTGCTACGAGCAAGGGGTAGGCGTGGCTGCGGATATGGAGCAAGCCCGCCGGTGGTACGAATCGGCAATACAGGTCGGCGTGCGCGGGGCAAACGCTTCCATGGCAGAGCTTTGCTTCAAAGAGGGGGATTACGCCGGGGCTTATACCCATTATGAAACGGCGCGCGATTCTCTTACGGCGGAGCAGTTGAGCCACGCGGCGGCGGCTTCCTGCCGGTTGGCAGAGTCGGCCGATACCCGGTCTGCCCCTGCATACTATCAGCAGGCTGTTTGGTACCTCACCCTCGCGGCGCAAAAAGGTAGCACTGCCGCAGCGGTGGAGCTGGGTAACATGTATTACCACGGGGTGGGGGTAGAGGCGGCATCCCGCCCGGTAGCTGCAGATTATTACGCCATGGCAGCAGAGCAGGGGGATGCCGCGGCTTGCTGCCTTGCTGCTTGGTGCCTTTTGGAAACGGCTACCCCGGAAGCAGATGCGCGCGCCGTGCAATATTTACAGCAGGCAGCAGAGCAGGGCAATGCAGAGGCTTGTTATAATCTGGCCTTATGTATCCTTAGTGCCCGGGGCTTACCACGCGATGAGCATTCGGCCGTCTCGTGGTTGCAACAGGCGGCAGATAGGCAGCACCCTGCCGCACTGCGTAAATTGGCCTTTATTTACAGAGATGCTACCCCGGCGCAACTACCGGCTGCCATAGGCTATTTTGAAAAAGCTGCCCGTCTTGGCGATGCAGAGGCCCAATATAACCTCGCATGGTGCCTGTGGCATGGGCTGGGCGTGCAGCCGGAGCCCGAAAAGGCTGCTTATTGGGGCAAACTTGCCGCAGCACAGCAATTCCCCCCCGCCGTTGAGTTTATGGCGAATCTTTCTCGCGCAGAAGAGGCGGCTTCTCCAGAGCAAAATACCTCAATCGAGCCCGAGGCCCCGGCCGCGCCCGCGCCTGCGGCTGCTCAGCCCGCAGTGGCTCCGCAAACCGTACCTGCCACGCTGCCTGTTGCAACACCGCAACCGCAACAGGCTTCTTCCCCCACGGCAGAGCCGCCACCCGCAGAGCCTTTGTAAGCATGTGCTGCTCTTTCTTTTATTCTTGAAAAAAGCTGCAAGGCATCATTTTGGGGCGAAAAAAATCCCAAAATTATCCAAAGATGTAATTTTTTGTGAATTTATGCTTGCATTTTTTCAAAGTAGGCGTATATTCCTCTGCACGCAATGGTGCTGCAATGTAGCGGCACACAATAAACATCACTAAACAAACACACCATTATGGCTCGTCTTTTCGGTATCGAAATACCCAATGAGAAGCGTATTGAGGCCTCCCTTTGCTATCTTTACGGCATTGGTCTCTCTACTGCCAAGAAGGTGCTTGAGCAAGCCGGTATCTCTCCGGATCTTCGCACGGGTACCCTCTCCGACGCTCAGCTGACTAAGATTGTACAGGCTATCACCAGCAATAACATCATCATCGAGGGTGACCTCCGTCGTGAGAAGCAGCTGGCCCTGAAGCGTCTTACCAGCATTAACTGTCTGCGCGGCATCCGCCACCGCAAGGGTCTCCCTGTTCGTGGTCAGCGCACCCGCACCAATGCCCGCACCCGCAAGGGCCGCAAGAAGACTGTCGGCGCCAAGAAGTAATTAACCCCTTTATATAGAAGATACTGAAAATGGCTGAAGAAACCATCCAGCAGGAAGAAGTAAAAGAGGTAGTGGCTCCCGCCGCTGAGGCTCCCGCCGAGACTCGCAAGCCCGAGGTTCGTCGCGACATCTTTGCCGAGCTCGGTCTCGCTGATGACGACGACAAAGTGAAAATCCTCAAGGCCAAGGGCAGCAAGAACGTTACCACCGGTATCGTTCACATCTCCTCCACCTTCAACAACACCATCGTTAGCGTAACGGACCTTAAGGGCAATGTAATCGGTTGGTCCTCCGCCGGTAAGCTCAACTTCAAGGGCAGCCGCAAGAGCACCGCTTATGCAGGTCAGGTCGTTTGCCAGGACGCTTGCCGCCAAGCCATGGGTCACGGTCTCAAAGAGGTCGAAGTTCGCGTAAAAGGCCCCGGTTCCGGTCGTGAGTCTGCCGTTCGTGCCGTCCAGACCATCGGTTTGGAGATTAGCGCCATTGTGGATGTTACCCCCATTCCCCACAACGGTTGCCGTCCGCCCAAGGCTCGTCGCGCCTAATAGTAGTTTAATAACCAAGAAGATAGATACACATTACCATGGCTCGTTATACAGGTCCTACCGCCAAAATCAGCCGCCGTTTCGGTGTAGAGCTCTTCGGCCCCAGCAAGGCTTTTGCCCGCCGTCCCTTCCCTCCGGGTCAGCACGGCGTGCGCGCCGGTCGCAAGAAGAAGTCCGACTACGGTATCATGCTTGCTGAAAAGCAGAAGCTCCGCTTCATGTACGGTGTTCTCGAAGGCCAGTTCCGTAAGTACTACGAAGAGGCTTCCCGTCGTTCCGGCGTGACCGGCGAAATCCTCCTCCAGCTTCTGGAGCTCCGTCTCGACAACCTCGTCTATCGCCTCAACTTTGCTAACACCCGTGCCGCTGCCCGTCAGATGGTCTCTCACGGCCACATCACCGTCAACGGCAAGAAGGTGAACATTGCTTCCTACAGCTGCAAACCCGGCGACGTTATCGCCGTTGCTGCCAAGGCTCGCTCTCAAGCTCTTGTAAACCGCTTTATGGAGCTTACAGCCAGCGCTGTTACCCCCGATTGGCTCGAGCTCGATGCCGCCAAGCTTTCCGCTAAGCTGGTTCGCATCCCCTCCATGGAGGAAATTGCTCCCATCGTGAACGTTCAGCTCATCGTTGAGTTGTACTCCCGTTAAGCCTACTCGGTTTACTCACAATTTATCGGCAATCCTGCCCGGCTTCCCCGCTTGGCAGGATTGCTTTTTTTTTGATTATTTTTGCAAAGTATTATTCCGGCAGCTCCCGAGAATAAAATCAAAAATCCAAAAAGGAAACATCCACCTTCACACCGTACCGCGTAGGGTTTGGACGTTGTCGGGGGCGGGGAAGCGGTGCG
>SUVM01000103.1 GCA_015062015.1 Akkermansiaceae bacterium
AACGCGGGCGTTGTCCACAGCGTACTTCACGCGGGTAACGGGGGAGAAAATAGAGTCGATGGGGATTACGCCGATGGGGCGGTCCTTATCGTTATTGTCCTCTGCGGTGTAGAAACCACGGCCTACGCTAACCTCGAAATCGCAATCGAAGATGGTGCTTTGGTCGAGGTGGCAAATGACCTGGTCCTTGTTAACAACGGAGTAGATGTGATCTTCCTGAATATCGCCGGCAGTCACAACGCCCTGCTTGGTAACGCGGAGGGACAAAGTGCGGGGTTCTTTGCCGTGGTGGGCAAACTTGATTTTCTTGAGGTTAAGGATAATCTCCGTCACGTCCTCCACCACGCCGGGCAGAGAGGTGAACTCATGCTGGGCACCGGCGATACGCACGCTGGTGATGGCAGCACCCTCAAGGGAGCTGAGAAGCACGCGGCGCAGGGAGTTACCCAAGGTATGACCGAAACCGGTTTCAATCGGCTCGGCAATGAAAGTTACATGGTTCGCATCCTCCGGATCCTCAATGCGCTTGAGGGTGTTCGGAATCTCGAAATGGGCCAATTGGATGACCTCCTGCTCGTTGTTCTGTTCGTCTGTCATGAGATATATGTGAAAGTGACCGGGTTTCCCCCCCTGCGAGCTAAGCTTCCGTAGAAAAGGAGGACCAACGGCCGATTTTGATTAACTCGCGCGGGGGAAAGATACACGTTCTGAACGACTTTTGCAAGTCTTTTTTTGATTTTTGACGCATTTTGTTCCACTTTTGCATTATATCGGCAATTTTAAGAACATTTGACGCGTAAAACTATAAATTCGGAGCTTGCCACGAAACAAAAAGCATGTTAGAGTGGCAAGCATGCAGAGTATTATTTCCGCCGCAGCGGCACCGCAACCGCAGCGCATTAGCAAAGAATGGTACGGCAACGCCGTAGAGCCTCCGTATGTCTATTGTTTCACCTACTCGCCGGATGGGTTAGAGTTTATTGCCGCGCACAAAGCCCCGGCATTGGTGCACCCCGAGGCACAAGGCGGGGCGTTCCAAGCAGAGTTATGGCGCTACGACACGGCAGAGTTTTTTATCTCCACCCCCAACGGGGAGCGCTATATGGAGTTTAACCTGAGCCCCAATGGTGCTTGGTGGGCTGCCGTATTCTCTGCCCCGCGGCAAATTGCCCCCGGGTTCGAGCATTGGCAACCGCAAGGCATCCGCGCCACGGGGGCTTGCTCGCAAGATGGGTGGAGCTGCAGAGCCCTCATCCCCAACAACGTCTTACAAGAGGCCGGCATAGATTACACCGCGTGCAAGCTCACCGCAGCAGCCATCCTCAATTCTCCGCAGCAAATATTCCTCACCACAGCCCTGCCCTGCGATACGCAGCCCGACTTTCACCGCCCGGATTTATGGGAACCCGCCGTGGTGAATGTTTGATTTTTAATGTTTGATTTTTCATATTCAATGACAAAATTTAGCCACGTACTAGTCCTATTCGGGTTGCCGCTGCTGCTCTGCCAATGTACAGAGAGGGAAGATGCCGCGCAAAAGCCCCCTACCCTGCAAGAGCTGTACAGCGCAGCAGCAAACGGAGACAACGCGGCATTTACCGCCCTGCTGCGCTGCAACGGCTCCACAGCCGGCCAACTCCAGGAAAAGCTGGGGGATACCTTAGCTTACCGCAATACGGATAAAGCGGAAGAATGCTGGGCTGCGGCCAAAGCCAACGGCATTAAAAACGGTGGTCCGGATGAGCCCGTTTACTACTTTTTCCGGCGGCATTGGTTTACAGCCGGCGTACTACCGCTATTATTATTAATCGCCTACGTTAAGCTGCGTTTTTTCCCTAAAAAGAAACAAACCTTCGGCAAAAAAGGTGCCACAGCACCCCTACCGCACGGCAGCATCTTGCTTATAGACACAAATGTGTGGATGGATGCCGCCCTCAACAGCTGGTTTGCCAACTTGGCAAAAAATGTCAAACGCCACCAATGGAGCATCCATCTGGAAAGCATCGTACTCGGCGAGCTCAAAGGCCTGAGCAAAAATCAGGATAAAGCCCAAGCGGCCCACCTTGGTATGAAACGCGTAGAGCAGCTCCAAAACTCCCTTGGCAAAGCCTTCCGCTTAGAAGATCACGCCTCCCGCAAAACGGATCTCACCGCCGATAGTGTTCTGCTGCGCATTGCCGCCAAAAACAGCAAATACATTCTCATCACCAACGACAGAGAGCTGCGCATCCTTGCAAAAGACAAAGGGGTTCTCGCCCTGCGCTCTGCCGAATGCGGCCTATAATGGCATGCACCGGGCAAGCCTGCTATTCTCGCGCCGTAGGATTGCCGTAATAGAGCTTGATTTTTCCCAAAAAACTTGTTACACTCGGCAAAGTAAGCTAACTCAACAGAACAAAGCATGAACAACCGCCCCACACCGGGTCCCGACGCCCCGCGCCGAGGAATCCGCAATGTTACAGAGCCCCTGCGCCACCACTTCGGCGGCGTGATGCGTGCTCTGACAAGCAAGCCGGGCAAAATCTGCATTTTTCTTGTACTGAGCTTGCTGCTCACCATCCAATGCACAACGTCCGAGTGTTTGGATTTTCGCAATTTATCGCCATACCGGCTGTGGGTATTTTTCCCGTATTCCTTACTCACCTTTTTGTTTCACTTTGGTTTTTGGGCATGTTTTTTATTGGCCTGTGCACGATCTCGGTTGCTGAGTTATATAGTATTGCCGTTGGTTATTGTAACGGAGTTCATTGTCTATTTTGCAGACAGCATTTACGGGGCAGCCTGTAAAGAGCTGGCCGTAGCCATTGTCAGCACCACGCCGGGGGAAGCGTTATTCTTTGCCAATCCGCAAACCATCATCCTGTTTATACTCAGCGTCGTCATCATCTGCACATTTATCCGTGTGCTGCGCTGGTCTCTGCATTTCCCGATGAAGCGGCGCTCCCGCTACACGCAATTAGCATTGGGGCTGGCGGGGTGTGCTTTCTTTATCTACACACCGCAACTCATCAAACATCATTGGCCGGCGGCCGCAACAGAGAGTATTGGGTTTGTAGATGAGCTCGCGTTCCGCCGTTTTGTGTGGCCGGACCGCTGCTGGCCGGTGGAACAAACACGCGCAGAGGTGCTGCACGAAGCCGTTTACAACCCGGATTACCTCATTTTCGATAAACAGCACCAGCCGCTCAACAGCGTTATAGACTTTTACACAGCGGTAATAGATTTTTACAACCCGCCACCGCTGATTGAGGCTCAAGCCCTGCCCTCTGCCCTACACTGGCAGCAAGCCCCTCAAACCGTTGTGCTCTATCTGGGCGAATCCATGCGGGCGGACCACTTTTTCCTCAACGGCTACCACCGCCACACCATGCCTCATATGGAGGCAGAGCCCAACCTCATCAACTTCCCGAACCTCCTGACGCGAGAAACACAAACCCTTACGGCGATTTACTCGCTGTTAGCGCGCTTGGATCCTGCCACCGGGAAAGCCACACACAACTCGTTTTTGAGCATCATCAAAAAACACGGGTTCGATATGTTTTTGCTGGTTGGTGCCAACACCCACGGCATGTGGTACAAAGCCCCCACCATCGCGCCCTTGCTGCGTGGCAATATGGAGCTGCACGCCCGCCCGGCATCCCCTGCAGAATATGCTCAGGTAATGGCAGACCTGCAACAACGCCACAACCACAGTTTTGTACTCATAGAAGACGGGGCGGGCCACCAACCCTACGACTCGGAAAGCCCCGTCAAACCCTTTGGCGAAGCTACGGATATTGACCGCTACGACAATGCCCTGCTTGATATAGACGCCCGCCTCTATGCCATCATCGAAACCATGCGGGATAAGGAGGCGGTACTCTTCTTTACCTCCGACCACGGCGAATCCTTCGGCGAAAACGCCCGCTACGGCCACGGCGGCCCCTACTCTGCCACAGAGCAGCGGCATGTTTGCGCCTTCCTGTGGTACTCGGACCTCTATGCCCGGCGCCACCCCGAGGTGATTGAGTCTCTGCGCCGCAATGCCCCCCACTTTACACTGCATGACCAAATTTACCACACCATCATTTCCCTCTGTGGTATCAAATCCGACGCTCAAATTCCTGAGCAGGATATGACAAGACCACAGCCATAAGCCCCCCAAAAAAGTTACCGAAAAAAAGCCGCAGGCATTGAACCCACGGCTTTTTTGATGAATCGGTAAAATGAAGAAAATTACACGGAAGCCTTGATAATGGCGGCAAAAGAATCTGCCTTAAGAGCAGCACCACCTACCAATGCACCGTCAATGTCGGGCTGGCTCATCAGCTCGGCAGCGTTACCGGGCTTCACAGAGCCACCGTACTGCAAGCGTACCTTGTCGGCAGCGTCGGCACCAAAGGTATCGGCAATCACGCCACGAATGAAAGCGTGGGCGCTCTGAGCGTCCTCTGCAGATGCGGTAACACCGGTACCGATAGCCCATACGGGTTCGTAGGCGATGACAAGGCCGGCAACCTCATCGGCGGTAAGGCCCTCAAGCCCCTCCACAACCTGAGATTTAAGAATGGACTCCAACTGGCCGCCCTGGCGCTGCTCGAGCGTTTCGCCGATGCAGTAGATGGGGCAGATACCGGCAGCCAAGGCCTTCTTAATCTTCTTGTTGATGTAAGCGTTGGTCTCACCATGGTACTGGCGGCGCTCGCTGTGGCCCAGCACCACATAGGTGCAGCCCAACTCGTTGAGCATGGCGGTAGAAATCTCACCGGTGAAAGCACCATTGTCGCGGTCGCTCACGTCCTGAGCACCTACGCCGATGCATTTGCAACCATCAAGAACCTCCATCACGGCAGGAATCGTTACAAACGGGGGCACGATTACCTTATCCACAGCGATGTCGCAGGTCTTCTCTTCTTTGAACGCGGCCAGAAAAGCCTTGGCTTCTGCCGGGCCCATGTTCATCTTCCAGTTAGCAGCAATAATGGGTTTGCGAGACATAATTGTAAAACGTTGTCTTGTTTGGACGCGTGTATCGTACTGGCTTTCGTTATGAAAGTCAAGAAAAAACAGTGTCTATTTTTTATCCGGATTGCAAGTGTCACCGCTTGCCGGCTCCTCTGCATTCCCCTTTCGGAACAGACAAAGCAAGAACACAAAAATACTCCAGAGAGCAAAAAACAAACCAAGAGCACCACAAGTTATAAGATATACGTTAGGCACATGCTAACACATAATCACACACAATATAAGGCAAAACTCATATTCTTTTGGTCAGGCAATACCACAGGAAGCGGGTATTATGCACCAAATAACGTTTGAAAAGGCGGCGGGGCTCCCGGCAAAGGCGGTAGAGCCACTCCAAGCCATGAGAGCGCACCCAAGCGGGGGCTTGTTTCACCAGCCCGGCATGGAAGTTAAAAGCAGCCCCCACGCCAAAATACACAGCGGGCGGAAGCTGCGCGCGGTGAGTATAGAGCCAGCGCTCTTGTTTGGGGCAGCCCAGCCCCACCCACACACAATTGGCACCACTCTCGCGGATGCGGCGGAAGATTGCCTCATGGGTACCCTCGGGCCATTCCCCCATGGGCGGGCAATAATGCCCCGCTACCTCGGCCCCCTCAAAACGAGCGCCAAGTTTTTCTTTAAGCAAAGCAACCGCCTCCTCGGACCCACCGAGGAGGAAATGGCGCAACCCCTCCTTGCGGCCGCGGTTCCACATCCATTCCATCATATCCGGGCCATAAAGGCGGTGGGCATCCTGCTTTTTTTTGCGGCGCAACAAAAAAACAATTGGCATACCATCCGGGCAAATGTAATCAAAGCTGCGCAGGCCGTCGCCGTAGTCTTTTTCATGCAAAATACGCGTCAGCACATGTACATCTGCATGCGCAACCAACACGGCGCGCCGCGCCTCCCTTGCCTTGGAAGAAAAACAGGCACTGGCTGCCTCCAAATCCGCCACTACGAACGGAACCCCGAAAATCTGTTCTGTTACCACCTCTGCCATATATGCGCGAGCGCATTGTAACACAAGCACCGCACCTCATGCAAGAGCGAAATTACCCACAATGAACAATAAAAACTTGCCAAAAGGCACAAAAAGCCTTATGCTTAGGGCAACAAAACGCAGATAGACCTATGTTGATAGCACCCTCCATGTTGGCATGTGATTTTCGGAGCATCGGGGCAGAAGCCGCGCGCGCTTTAGCAGCCGGGGCAGATTGGCTGCACCTGGATGTAATGGACGGCTCTTTTGTGGATAACATCTCCTTCGGGCCGGATATTTGCGCCGCCATCCGTAACAGCGTCCCCGCAGATGCCTACTTGGATGCCCACCTCATGATTGACGCGCCGGACCACTACCTGCCCCGCTTCCTGAAAGCCGGCATGAACATGATTACCATTCACGTTGAACGCGAAGGCGCGGTAGATTTACACGCCACCTTGGCAGCCATACGCGCCGGAGGCGCCCACGCGGGGCTGGCCATCAACCCCGCCACCCCGGTGGAAAAAGTGCTGCCCTATTTGCCAGAGCTCGACATGGTGCTTGTTATGAGCGTTGTACCCGGTTTTGGCGGCCAAAGCTTTATGGCAGAGGTGCTCGATAAAGTGCGCGTATTGGATGCCGCACGCAAACAACAAGGATTGCGCTTCATCATCCAAATGGACGGCGGCATTGGGGCCACCCAAGCTCCGCTGTGCGCAGAAGCCGGGGCAGACTGCCTCGTGGCCGGCTCCTCCACCTTCCGGGCTCCGGATATGGCAGCCGCCATCTCAAGCATGAAATAAGCCTCAGCCCCCGCCACCCCGGAATCGTTATGGAAAAAGGCACCAAAAGCTTGCTCAACGTCTTTCTCAGTGTACTGGCACCTGTGCTGGTGCTGGATAATTGCTCTGCCACCGGCGGCAGTTGGTGGCACTTGGGCACCACTTGGGCCATGGTTGTAGCACTTTCTCTGCCCATTGGTTGCGGGCTCTATACCTTTGCAACGGAAAAAAAGGTGGAGCTGCTCACCATATTCGGGCTACTGGGCACCATCCTTACCGGGGTGGTCACCATTTATGCCAACACCGGAGGCGGGGAGGCCATCCGCCCCGACACGCCGTGGTGGTATGCCGCCAAAGAAGCCCTTATTGCCCTGCTACTGGCCGGGGCTATGCTGGTAAACAAACACCAAGAGGGCTCCATGCTGCGTGCCTTTGTGTACTCCGATGCCATTTTCGACATCAAAACCATTGAAAAAACCGTAACAGGCAGCAACAGCACCCCCCAATACAACAAGGTGCTGGACTCGGCCGCGTATATGACAGCCGGCTCCCTCCTGTTTTCTGCTGCCGCCAACTTTGCGCTCGCTCTCTACTTCCTGCTTCCCGTACCGGAGGCCGCACCCGCCCAACAAGCAGAGCTCTATAACTATGCCGTCAGCAAAATGACGTGGATGGGACTGCTCATCATCGGCCTGCCTCTTCTCCTCACCCTCATGCTGGTGATGCGCTACCTCTGCAAACGCATTGCCGCCCTCACCGGCTTGGCAGACGACAAACTGTTCCTGCCAAGATAAAGTTTGCGCACCCACTTGCCCGCAGCAGAACGCCGCTGCGAGGAATACAATTTAGAAGGGCGAAGCACACATTTTTCTATTGCAAAACAGGGGGGATTTGATATAATGGGCGGACAAAACAAAAGCTCTGGCACA
>SUVM01000104.1 GCA_015062015.1 Akkermansiaceae bacterium
CTCTCCTTTAGCCTCCTCCCCCCCCCACGCGCCAACCATGCATCAGCTTACCCATACGCTTCTTTCGGCCACGGTATTACACAAAACCATCACCGGGGTGCCCACATCACCGGAGCTCGTCAACCGCCTTAAAGTATGGGGAGCAGGCATTTTCCGCTTAGTCGTTATCGGAGAAATCAACAAAGGCAAATCCTCCTTCATTAACGCCTTACTCAACACGCCCAATCTGGTACCGGTGGCAGACACCGTGGCTACCTCCACCGTCTTCAAAATTCATTATGCCGAGCAACAAAGCTACCGCGTACACTTTTTGAAGTATCTGAACAGGCCGGCCATCGACATTGCGGCAGACGAGCTTGCGGCTTACGGGACAGAAAGCGGCAACCCCGGCAATGAAAAAGAGGTGGATTTTATAGAAGTTACGCACCCCTCGCCCATGCTCAAGGCCGGCCTTGTGGTGATAGACACCCCCGGGCTGGGCGGCATCATCCAATCTCACCAACGCATTACCTGGCAATATGTACCCAATGCAGATGCCGCCGTATTCGTGACGGACGGCAACGCCCCGCTGGGCTATGCCGACTTGGAGTACCTGCGCTCTGTGCGCAACATCACCCCACACATCTTCTTTGTCCAAACAAAATCCTCCGCATCGGCCCCGGATGCCATCGAAAAACGCGCCGACAACAACAAAAACATCATTGCAGAAGACTGGGGTATCCCCCGGGAAGACATCCGCTACTTCACGGCAGACTCCACCCTCTACTTCATGGGTAGCGGCAAAAACAAAGCCCTCTACCAAAAAGCCAGCGGTTACCCGCTTATACTGGAATATTTCCAAAACACGCTCTTGCCGGACCAACACATCCTCTTGGCAGAACGCGCCGTCCAATCCATCAGCCCGCTCATCCGAGAAATAACCCAAAACCTGCAATCCCGCAAAGACAACCTCGCGGCAGACACAGAGGAAAAACGCACCGTGCTGATGGAAGAGCTCTGCCGGGTGGAAACCGCCCTGCAAGAGTGGCATAGTTACAAACAAAGCGACCTCTGCCAAAAACTCAACTCCCGCATCCGCAAAATACACCAAAATTGTATCGACATGTGCAACGAATTACGCCCCAACGACTCGCTGCACCAATCGTTCGACGATACCATCAACGCTTGCAACAGCTGCAAAGCCCTCACCACCGCCCTTAGCCAAATCAACGAGCAAATCGCCATCACCCTTTCCGAAAAAATTACGGCTATCAGCAGGAAAGCCCATTCCGGCATACGCGCCGCCCTCTGCGAGTTGGCAGAAGCCACAGAGCTCTCCGACGCAGACCTCGACATCAACGAGCCCGATACCCGAATCATCGGCCAAGGGCGCGCCTACAATACGGCTATTCAGCGTTCCATCAACTACTTTCAACAAAACAACAACTCTTTCCATATGATGCGCTCCGTCCTGTTCGGGGCCGGGGCCGGGGCCTCCATCGGCTCGTTAGTAGGGGGCGCATTAGGCAGTGTTATACCGATAATAGGCAACATTGCAGGCCATTACGTCGGCATGACCCTCGCCTCCGTCTGGTGCGGTAAAAAAATGCTTTCCGTCACCCAAGAAAGCGTATTATCCCGCTACCGGGCACAAGCCATACAGGCTATTTCTCAGGCTTGCATGCTCATGCACACCGACCTCACGCAAAACATCAGCAGAATGTTCGGAGATTTCGGGGAATCCTTCAACTCTGCTATTACCAAAGCCCTGCGCCAACGCAACACCACGCTTACCGCCCAGCGCAACGAGCTTATCGCCCTGAAACGCAACGATGCCAAACAGCACCACACCCTGCAGGAAAAACTCCGGCAAGACGAAACCGCCTTGCAAACCATCCTCAACAACATACAAACTTGGTGGGACACCAAGCAACGCACCTAACCCATTTTTACTCTACAACACAATACCATGAAATCCCTCAAAGCCTACACCATCCACGAGAAATACCGCGCAGCCCTGCTCGGGTTGGCCAACGATTTACGCCAATACAACTTTCTCTGCCAAGAGGAAGAAGACCTGCGCCGCATTGCAGACAACCTGCGCGCCCCCTTCAACATTGCCGTCTTCGGCCGCATGAAAGCCGGCAAAAGCTCGCTCATCAACGCCATTATCGGCCAAAAACTCACCATTACCGATACAGAAGAAGCCACCGCCACCATTAACCGCCTCTCTTATGCCACCGGCGACCGCCTCAAAACATTTACCATCCACTGGCAACATTGCCAACCCGAGGATCGCCCGCTGAGCGAGCTGGAGACAGAGTGGAGCGGCAAGGCCTCCAAAGTATTGGAAAACGTAGGGCGCGCCGCATGGCTGGAGCTCTACTCCGATGCCGAGGCTTTGCGCAACATCCACATTACAGACACGCCCGGCACCGGCTCCACCGCCTACGAACACGAGCGCGTTGCTCAGCAATTCATTAAAGGCCAAGTGGCAGATGCCCTCATCTACGTCTTCCGCCCGGATGTTCACGAAGACGACCTCAAAAGCCTGACTCACTTCTGCACCAAATCCGGCAACGCCACAGAAATCAGCAATACCATCGGCGTGCTGCACCATTGGGATACCATCTACTACGACCCCCAAAAAAGCATGCAAGACGTCAACCATCTTGCTGCTCAACTTGCCACCCAAACGCAAGAGTATATCTCCACCATCATCCCTGTGAGTGCCCCCTTGGGCTTGCTGGCTAAAACCGCGCCGGATGCCTTCTGGGTCATGAGCCGCACCATACTGGCTACCATCGGCTCCGAGGCAGAGCTGCGAGACATATTGATGATGGATGAGATATGGAACGAGGACCCGCTGCGCCGCGCCGTGTACGAGAAAGCCCGCGAGCTGGGCTGCCCGTGGGTATCGTTCTGTGCGGCCATGCTGCACTTGTTCCGCTACCCGCAAAGCGATGCGGCAGAGCTCATCCTCAACCTCAGCGGCATGCCCCTGCTGGAGAAAACGCTCGACACGCAAATTTTCTCCAACCGCGTCATCATTCAACACAGTCAAAACACGGAGCGCTTTACCCGCACCATGGCCGAAGCGCAACACAAAATACACGAGCGCATCAACAAGCAGGAAAACGACCTCCGACGCATGGAACGCGTACGCACCTTCATCCCCGGCAAAGAGACAGAGCTCAAAAACTGGCAGGAAGAACGCTACTCTCAACTCATGGCAGACAACGCGGCCCTCATCAATTATAATGTGAATTTAGACCGCCGCCGCCTGGAGGTGGTAGAGTGGTCGGAGTGCATCATCCAAGCCCAAGAGCTCATCCCGTGGTTATTATCCTCCACGGATCTGCCCATCACCGAGGAGATGAAGCACAAAGCCATTGCGATTCTGCTCTCTCTGTTACCCAACGGGCAACCTGCACAGGGGATAGAGAGAAAAGACATTGCCCGGCTCTCGGGCTTGGCCGGCTCGTTTAGCATCTTACCCAATGCCACCCATCAAAAATACGGCGAAAACCTGCAACGCTGCATCATGAATTGGGCCAACCAGCAAGTATGGAGCAACGTGCTTACCAACGCCCGCGAGGTTATGCTTTGGGTCAACGAGCACATCACCCTCGAGCCCCAAGCCTACATCACCCTCATGAGCATCCTCACCTCGGTCATGGACGATAATTGCGAGGACTCCCGCATCACCAAAACCGAGTTCAACGAACTGCAATTTCACCTCGACAAAATTTACCGCAAAGCCGACCAAACAGAACCCGAAATTACCAAAAAACTCCAAAAATGCCTTAAAAAATGGAGCGATGACCAAAAGAGCCCCCTCTGAGACCCTACCTTGCAGAGCATGCCCCCGGAACTCATAGCACACACCATCCACAACAAATACCGCGCCCATTTGCTTTGCCTGGCAGACCGCCTGCACGGGCAAAGCATGCTGCGGGCAGAGGAAGACGAGGTACGCAAAATTGCACACAACCTCAAATCCCCCTTCAACATTGCGGTATTCGGGCGTATGAAAGTAGGCAAAAGCTCGCTCATCAATGCCCTTATCGGCCAAAATCTTGCCATAACGGATACAGAGGAAGCCACCGCCACCATCAACCGCTTCTCCTACGCCACGGGGGAAAAATTAAACACCTTCACCATCCATTGGCTCCACGCCCAAGCAGAAGACCGCCCGCTATCCGAGCTCAAAACCGCGTGGACCGGCAAATCCGAGCAAAGTTTGGAGAACACGCGCCACGCCGCCTGGCTAGAGCTGTATGCCCATGCCGAGCCCCTGCGAGACATCTACATAACAGACACACCCGGCCTCGGCTCCGCAACGGCATCTCATGAAGAAATTGCGCGCCAATTCATGAAAGGCCAATCGGCAGATGCCCTGCTCTACGTCTTTTCCACCGATGTACACAACCAAGATGCCGAGGGCTTAGCCGGCTTCCGCCAATATTGCATGACCGGCAACGCCCTCAACAACACCTTGGGCGTATACCACCGTTGGGATGCCCTCTACTTCGAAAACGACGGCGATATGAGCCACATCCGCCAATTGGCACTCTCGCTGCGCGAAAAAATGCAGGAATGGATACCCGACATCGTGCCCGTGAGTGCCCCCATCGGCCTGTTGGCTCAAACCGCCCCCCCGGCTTTTTGGGCAACCTGCCGCCGCGTGCTCAGCACCTTTGAAACCGAGGCGGACTTTAAGGAAACCATCTTTACCCACGCCGTCTGGAACATGGAGCCCGCGCGCCGCGCGCTCTACCACATGGCGGCAGAATTGGATTGCCCGTGGGCTTCCTTCCGCGCCGTCCTGCTGCACCTCTACCGCAACCCGGCGGCCGCCCCCGCAGAGGCCGCAATGGAGTTGAGCGGCTTACCGCTTCTGCGGCACAAGCTGGACACGCAGTTTTTCAGCAACAAAGTCGTCATCCAACACGGGCAAAACGCGGCGCGCGTTCGCAGTGCCCTCAACCGCGCGTTCCGCAACCTCGCCGCCCGCCTCTCGAGCATCGACGCGGAAAGCGCGTTCCTCTCGGCCGTGTGCCACCACACCCGCAACACAGCCCCTGCCCTGCATACACAGGCAGAAACCAAACGCCAAACACTGCAACAAGAGCAAGAGCAGCTCCAAAGCTACCGTCTCTCGCTCTCCGAGCTCTACACGCAAATCGAAGAGTGGTCCGGCTTCATTATTCATGCACAACAGCTTATCCCGTGGCTCAGCAACAGCCCCCACCTGCCCTTAGAAGCTTCCACCCGCCACATGCTCCTCTCCGTGCTCTACACCTTCATCCCCGGCGGCAGGCAAAACATCAACATCAGCCGTACCCACTTCGCAGAGATGCGCGCGGCCATCAACACCATCCGCCTGCAGCCCGATACAGATGATAAATTAAACGGCAACAACCTCTACCTCTGCCTCATGAACTGGGCCAACAGACACCTCTTGGCAGACCCCGCCGTAACCGCCCGCTCCCTCATCACCTGGCTCAACAACAGCTCCATTCCCAAGCTCCCCTCCCTGCCCCTCATCCTGCGCCTGCTCTCTGCCCTCGCAAACAACCACCCCGTTGCAGACTACACCCTCTCCGAAGAAAACTACCAAACCCTGCAACCGGACCTCTACAAACTTTACCGCCTGGCAGATGCCTCCGCCCCCGACATGTCGGACAAATTACGCAGCTGCCTGGACCGCTTCACCCCCCGAGAATCCGCCATCGATATCGCAGATTTGTAACAACCCCATCAAAGTACGAAGTAGCAGGTGCTAAGTGAGCCATTATTCTTGACAAATAACATTCCCTTCATTACAATCGGCTGCCATGTCACGTTATAACGGAGAACAAGTTTTAGTAGTCCCTCGCTCCGCGTTCGAGCAAGTCGGGGCCTTCAACGGCGTGCGCTTAAATGCGCAGGAATACCTTGCCGCCTTTTTCAGCAACGGTGTTGCGCATTACATGGATCGCGACGCTGCAGAACAAAACCCCGCCTTCAAACAAATTATCGCCTACGCCATTTTCTGCCACAACGGCAAAGTGCTCGCCTACGCCCGCACCGCCAAAGGCGGCGAAACCCGCCTGCACGACAAATGGTCCCTCGGCATCGGCGGCCACATTAACCCCATAGACGGCCTCGCCGATAACCCGGATACCTACCTGGCCGGCGTAGAACGCGAAATCCGCGAAGAAATCGCCTTTTCCGGTACAGCCTCACAGCAAATCTACGCCATCATCAACGACGACACCAACGAAGTCGGCTCCGTACACTTAGGCATCGTACACCGCTTCGAGCTGGATAGCGACGAAGTGTGCCCGCTGGAAAAAAAGCTCGCCAACCTCAAGTTCTGTACACTCGATGAATTGGCCGGCCCCCTCTACGACAAGCTCGAAACCTGGTCCGCCATTTGTGTAGACGCGCTCAAAAACGAATAAAGGCATGGGCAGCGAGCTCGCAGCGCGGTTCCACACCGCCATTTGTCAACCCGCCGATGCCCCGCTGGTAGTGGGGCTCAGCGGCGGGAGAGACTCCGTTGCCCTGCTGCTACTCCTGCAACACATAGGCTGCACCCGGCTGCAAGCCGTGCATGTGCACCACGGTATTCGCGGCCCGGAGGCAGATGCCGACGAGCAATTTTGCGCAGAGCTCTGCGCCCGACGCGGCATCCCCTACCGCAGCGTCCATATAGACGTACCGGCACTGGCTCGCCAAAACGGAGAATCTACCGAAACCGCCGCACGCAACGCCCGCCGCAGCATCCTCAAACAAATTGCCGCCCAATACCCCCACCCCCGCATCGCCTTGGCTCACCATGCAGACGACCAAGCAGAAACCGTCCTCTTTCGCCTGGCACGCGGGGCTGCGGGCACACGCGGCATGCTGCCCGTTGCCCATACAGAAGGCGTAACATGGCTGCGCCCCATGCTGGGCATAAGCCGCAACGCCATCACCCAATGGCTTACAGAACAAGGGCAACCCTGGCGAGACGACTCCACCAACGCCGTGCCGGACGTAGCACGCAACCGCATACGCCACCATGTACTACCCGCCCTCAACCAAGCACTCGGGCGAGATGTAGCCCCCATCCTCTGCCGCAGCGCACACATCCAGGCAGAAACCCACGAAGCCCTACAAGCCGCCATCGCCGCCCTCCCCCATACAGACCCTCAGGGGCGGCTCTACCTCCCCTTTGTCCTGCAGCAACCTGCCCCCCTGCGCAAAGCCATCATACGCTACTACCTGCAACAACACAACATACCCAACATTTCCGCCGCCTGCGTTGATGCCGTAGATGCCATCTTGCCACCCACTGCCCCCCACTCTCGCTATAACCTCCCCGGCGGCAGCACCGCCACCCGCAGCCACAAACGGTTGCAAATTCAATAAAAAAAACTCTTCCCGCGAACCGCAGCTTCGCCGAATTTTAGAGCCCGGGGCGACAGATTCCCCCGATGGGCGTAAGCCCGGAGATAGCGGCGTGGTCTCAGGGCTTACGCCCTTCGGATGCGCTGCCGCCTATCCCAACACCCCAAAATCATGTGAGCGCACCCTGCGCGAACTATCATGCGCAGCTATCATGTAAGGTGCG
>SUVM01000105.1 GCA_015062015.1 Akkermansiaceae bacterium
GCTGCCTCACCTCGTGCGCTTTGGCCTACTATTCGGTTCTTGTTCATCCTGTCTGTGTTTCGCCTCCGGCTTCCTCCCCACCCCACATTACTGTGACGCCGTTGCCTTTGGCTATTTGATTCCGCCCTGTCAGCGGCTCATTGGGGACTTTCACCCCAGTTACATGTCATGCCTGACGTACCAAAGAAAAGGCGGCGTTTTCGATTTGAAAACGCCGCCTAGAGGGGTGGATGATGGGATTCTACCCGCCCCCTGCGGCCCTGTCGGGCTTCCCGGGCAGAGGTGTCTGCCCGGCACAGGGTCGGCTCATGCCACCGGCATTCGCCGCCCACTCCACCCTCCGGGTGTCGTGTGTTCTAATCCCGCCACGCTAATAAAGCATAAGCCCCGCACCTTGTCAGGTACGGGGGCTGATGCTTCAAGGGTGGATGATGGGATTCGAACCCACGACACCCGGAATCACAATCCGGTGCTCTAACCGCTGAACTACATCCACCATGATGTACAACCGGAGGTTGCGAGGAGATTTTACACAATTTAGGAAGCGAATGCAAGTCTAAATTGAAAAAAATTAATTTTTTTTATTATTTTATGGGTTGAGGTGGTGAAAATAGTAACGAAGGGTGAGGGCTTGGGCAAGTGGGGCGACATCGTGAACGCGATGAATGCAGGCACCGGCCTCTGCAGCAAGCAGGCTCATGGAGACGGTGGGGATGGAGGAGTTTTTAACAAGCGCGGGGTCTTGTAACAGTTCTGCCATAAAGCGTTTGCGAGAGAGTGCCATAAGGATGGGCAAACCATGCACGCGAAGCTCGGCTAGGTGGCGAATGAGTTGCAGGTTGTGAGCAGTGGTTTTACCAAAGCCAATACCGGGGTCCAAGCAAATGCGGTTGAGGGCAATACCGGCCTGTTGAGCCATGGCGACACGCTCTGCAAAAAAGGAGCGCACTTCTGCCACAACATCGGTGTATGAGGGGGCAAGCTGCATGGTTTGGGGTGTGCCCTGCATGTGCATAAGGATGATGCCACAGGGGTGTTTGGCACATAATGCGCGCATGGCGGGGTCTGCCAGGCCGGAGATGTCGTTAACTATATCTGCCCCTGCCCTGAGTGCCGCTGCTGCCACTGTAGGGTGGCGCGTGTCTATGGAAAGGAGGGCTTGCGGAAACTCCCGCCGAAGTGCTGCAACGACGGGAGCGGTGCGACATTCTTCCTCTTGCGGGGATATGGGGGCAGCACCGGGGCGTGTGGACTCTCCGCCGACGTCGATGATATGTGCGCCCTCTGCCAACATGCGCCGTGCGTGCTCTACGGCGGCATCTACGGTGTGATGCATGCCGCCGTCGGAGAAAGAATCCGGGGTAACGTTAAGGATGCCCATGATTCCGCCGGCAGGCGGGATATGCCAAAGGCGATTTCGTAATTGCCACATAAGGATATTGAATAAAGCTGTGTACCGATTGCCTTGGGGTTGAGGATTGCCCGGAAAAAGAAAAGCTCCGTCGGGAAACGGAGCTTTGTTGAGTTGCGGGAATAGGATTTGAACCTATGACCTTCAGGTTATGAGCCTGACGAGCTACCGAGCTGCTCTATCCCGCGATTTTTAACGCATCCCCTTACGAGGACGAGGAGATTTTATCTTTTTTGGGGAAAGAAGTCAAGCTTTTTTCTTAAAAAATCGGCTTCTTTGGAAAATTTTGGGTTATTTAGGGATAAAAGGAGAAGGGATTGAGCCTCCGGGGAGCCGAAGGTGGCAGCATTTTCGAGCCAACCGAGGGCAAGGGGTAGCGAGCGGGGGACACCGTAACCATCGTAAAAGCAAAAGAACATAAGCAAGGCGGCACGAGGGGAGCCCAACATGGCAGCGTAGCGTATGTGCTCCACGGCTTTGGGCGGATTTTTGGGGGTGCCGAGCCCTTTAGCGTACAAGAGGGCGAGCATAAGCTGAGCTTTGCTGTGATCGCGATCGGAGGCGATGGTGAGGTAGCGGCGGGCGAGCACAAAATTTTGAGGCCAAACCTTGCCGGTGGCATAAAAGATACCGAGCAAGGCGGGCGCATTGCGGTGGCCTGCAAGGGTGGCTTGTTTTAAGAGGTGCGCGGCGGTGCATGGTGCATCCGGGGGGGCGGGGCGAGCATCCAGCAGGTAGCAGGCGTATGCAAATTGAGCCTCGGCATCGCCTGCGGCGGCCCGATGCGCCAAATTTTGTGTGCTGTTGCAAGCCACAAGCAGCAGCAACACAGCAGCCGATGCCCACCGGTTTATGAAGTGCTTTTGCAACATGCTTTCCGCCCCTCTTCCGCTGCTCTTTACTTGTGTTGAGCGCCTGTCAGTTTGCGCACCATGGCCTCCACCCCAACGCATACTTCGGCGAATTCGCGGTAATCAAGCTTGTCTGCCGTGTCGCTGGTTTCGTGGTAATCGTCGCAGCGCATGTAAGCGGTATCTGTTACGGCAAAGGCGGGGATGCCCTCTTTCATATACGACCAATCGTCGGACCACGCAATGCCGCGCGTCAGGTAGCCAAAGACGACGGAACGCACCGGGAAGCGGGAGACAGAGGCGAAGACTTTGGCACAGTCTCGGGAGTATGCCTTGCCGCTAAAAGTGCTCATAAAGGCTACATAATCGCAGCGGTCCAGAATCCCCACGAGAGAGCCGGCTATGGCAGAGCGGCGTTTTTTATTGCTGCGGGGGGAGTATATACCCATGCTTTCCGTGGTGAACATGCCCATGATGTTTTCTTTACCCAGCTCTGCCACAATGCGGCGGGCGTGGCGGCGGGAGCCCATTTCATCTGTTTGGAAGAAGGGGGCTTCCTCATTAGCATAGGCCACAAAGATGATGCCGTTTTTGGTGGGCACGTTGCGCAGCTGCTTTGCCAAATACAGCATGGCGGCTACACCGCTGGCGTTGTCGTTAGCACCGGGGGTACCGGTTTTGCCCTCTATTACCGGGCCGTGCACGTTCCAGCGTTTCATGCCGACGCGTGTATCGTAGTGAGCCCCGATGATGAGCCATGGTGCGGAGGGGTCCGTACCGGGTTTACGAGCCTCTATGTTGACGGCAGTTTTACCGGCTGCGGATTTGTACTCGGGCTTGGCGGGGATGGTGTAGGTTTGACGCTCCGGGGTATAACCGTAGTGTTCCAGCTCGCGGCAAATGTAATCCGTAGCGCGGTCGTAAGCGGTCTGATGGTAATGGTTGCGCTCGCCTATGGTATCTGCCAAAGTATACACATGGTCTTTGAGTGTTTGTTGGGCAGCAGCCGTATCCGGGATGCGGCCATCACCCGTGGGCTGAAATAATTGAGTACAGGCGTTAAACAGCAATAAAACAGGGCATAAGCATTGGTACCATTTCATGGCGGTTATTATACCCGCGCCGCCGTGCTGCGGCAAGCCCGCTGTGCGCCAGTACGAAAAAAAGATGATTTTATACGGATGTTCGGGGATTCGGAATGAGCGTTTTGAGGCATGGCCGGGCATGTACAACATGGCAATGATAAGGCATTGACAAAAGCCGGGGGTGGTGGTAGGATAAGCGCATGTCGAACCAGGATTTGATACAGGAGATAAATGCGCTGCGTCAGGAGCGCAATGCCATTATTCTAGCCCACAGCTACCAGCGGCCGGAGATTCAGGATTTGGCGGATTTTGTGGGCGACTCGCTGGCATTGGCACGCAAGGCGCAAGAGGCGCAGTGCGACGTCATCGTCTTTTGCGGCGTACACTTTATGGCAGAGACGGCCTGTATTCTGAACCCGACGCGCACGGTACTACTGCCGGATATGCAGGCGGCATGCTCGTTGGAGGAATCTTGCCCGGCGGAAGAGTTGGCCGCCTTTTTGGAGGCCAACAAGGAGAAGAATTACTACGTTGTGGCCTACATTAACTGCTCTATCGGCGTAAAAGCCTTGGCAGATGTGATTGTGACGAGCGGCAACTCTCAGCGCATTATCGAGACGGCACCTGCCGACCGCCCGATTTTGTTTGTACCGGACCGCAACTTGGGTGCATGGACCGCCCGCAAGGTGGGGCGAGAAATGACGCTGTGGAACGGGGCCTGCCATGTGCACGAGCGTTTTACGCGCGACCGCGTGCTGGAGCTGAAAGCGCAATACCCGGATGCCGAGATTGTATGCCACCCGGAGTGCCGGGAGCCGATTCGCCTGCTGGCGGACCACATTTGCTCTACGGAAAAGATGATACCGTATTGCCGGGATAGCCAAGCGGCGCGGTTCATCATTGTGACGGAGAGCGGCATTTTGCACCGCCTGCGCAAGCTGGTACCCGGCAAAGAGTTTATTGGTACGGGGTTTGAGCAATGCTCTTGCAACGAGTGCGAGTACATGAAGCTGAATACTTTGGAAAAACTGCGCAATTGTCTGCGAGACATGACCCCCGAAGTGCGATTGGACGAGGCGTTGCGCCGCCGTGCCGAAAAGCCCTTGCAACGCATGTTGGATTTATCGCGCTGAGAGCAGCATGAAAGTGGCTCCGTACATTTTGTCGCGCGGCAACTGGATTTCCATGGCAGAGTTCATGGAGCTGGCTCTCTACGATGAAGAAGCCGGGTATTACAGCTGCAATATTAAGGACATCGGTTACCGAGGCGATTTTTCTACCTCGGCAACATTGTGCGATTTGCCTGCAAGGCGCATTGTAGCGCAATGGAGAGAGAGCTGCAAGGCGTGCGGCTGCCGCTTGCCGATTATAGAAATAGGCGGCGGCAACGGCGATATGGCCGTTGCCATACGAAGCGCGTTTAACTGGAAGGAAAAGCTTTTTGCACGGCATTTGATGGTAGACAAATCACCTGCCCTGCGCAAATGGCAGCGGCTTGTGGCCGGCAGCGCGGTAAGCATTTGCAAAAGCATGGAAGAAGCCCTCAAAAAAGTAAACGGCAAGGCCTTTATCTTTAGCAACGAGCTGCCGGATGCCTTCCCGGTGCGCCAATTTGTATACCAAGGCGGGGAGTGGCTGGAGTTGGGCTTGGCCGTGGTAGACGGGCGCGTGATTCGGCAGGCAGACAAGCAGCCGCTGCCTGCATCGTCCGTCTTTTCTCACTGGGCCAAAGAGGGGCAAGTGGTAGAGGTGCACGAGAGCTACTTCCGCTGGTATGCAGAATGGCAAAAATACTGGAAACAGGGTTGCATGGTTACCATAGATTACGGGCAGACCGTGGACCGGCTGTACTACCGCCGCCCGGCCGGGACTCTGCGCGGTTACAAGGCGCACACCTTGCTGGGGGCAGACGATTTGCCGGCTCTGGCGGGCAAGTGCGATATAACGGCAGACGTTAATTTTACGGACTTAATGCAACTGGCCGGCAAAAACGACGGAGAATGCCTGCAATACATGAGCCAAAGGGATTTTTTGCTGCCCATGGCCGATATACAAAAACCGGAGGAACGGCACCTAGTGGCAGAGGGCGGAGCGGGCACCTATTTTAACGTGCTGATACAGCACAGGTTCTGCAACTAAGCCGGCCATGGAGCAACTTTGCATTAACGGAGAAGCAGTATCTGCCCTCAACCTGCAACAATGGCGGCAGGGCAAAAGCGGTATTTTGGCAGATGTAGCGGCTTTTTTGGAAGAGTGGTACGCGCCGACGGATTACATGCAGCTGCATACCTCCGGCTCCACCGGTACCCCCAAAACCATACACGCCGCCAAAGCAGCCATGAGAGCCAGTGCTGCCGCAACCTGCCGCTTTTTTGATTTACAGGCAGGCAACCGGGCCCTGCTCTGTCTGCCCATGCGCTACATAGCCGGTAAAATGATGGTGGTACGGGCACTGGTTGCCGGGTTGGAGCTACTGGTGACGGAGCCGAGCTCCACCCCCTTTGCCGCATTAGAACAAGAGGTGGATTTTGCGCCGATTGTCCCCATGCAGGCACTCACCACCTTACAACAGCCCAACGGCTATGCACAACTGGGCAAAGCCCGCATCCTGCTGCTGGGCGGCGGATTTGTGGACCCTGCGTTGGAGGCAGCTCTGCAAGCATGCCGGGCGCCTATTTACGCCTCTTACGGCATGACAGAGACACTTAGCCACATAGCCCTGCGCCGTGTCAACGGGGCAGAGCGCACCGGGCTTTACACGCCACTGCCCGGGGTACGGCTCGGCATAAGCCCGGCGGGCACATTAACGGTAAGCGCACCGTTTTTAGGGATAGAGCATTTGGCTACCAACGATTTGGCAGAAATAAGCCCCAACGGGGCCTTGCGCCTTCTGGGGCGGGCAGATAGCGTTATCAACAGCGGCGGCATTAAAATACAGGCAGAAGCCTTAGAGCAGCAACTGGCTGCCGCCACCGGGCTGCAAGTGCTGGTACTACCCGTGCCGCACCCTGTGCTGGGGCAAGCCATAGGGCTGCTGTGGGAGGGGGCTGCCGACAAAGAGCCCCTTTTACAACAAGCCGTTGCCTCTTTACCCAAATACCACAAGCCCCTCCGCATACGGCATCTTGCCCTGCCTAAAACCCCTACGGGCAAACCGGACCGGAAGGCCGCCCTCGCTTTTCTTGTTGACAAACAGGCATAATCTGTCAGAATACGCACATGGCAAAAAGCACACTAATGACGATGATGTGCTCCGCCGCTGTAGCCCTGACAGCAGCCGGAGCTGTGCCCGAGCATTTTCAACCCCGAGCAAAAGAATTGTTGGCAGATGCCATAGAACTGGAGGAAAATGCCCATAACCTCAACGTTATCTACTTTACCGGTAACGATATGGAGCCTACGGCAGAATCCACCCGCCGCATCAGCGAGCTATTGCTATACCTGCAACAATACTACGGCAAAGAAATGCAGCGCAACGGCTACGGCAAATACTCCTTCGGTTTGGCCCGCACGCAAGAAGGCAACGTTGATATATACTACCTCAAAGGCAAGCAAGCACACAAAGATTATGCCTACGGCAAGGGGCACCATGCGTGCATTGCCGAGGTAGAGGCATGGTTTGCCGCCAACCCCGGCAAAAAGATGAGCAACCACACCTTCGTTATCATGCCCACATGGCAAGATGAAGGTTACGGCGACAAAAACCCCGGCGGGGTTCCCTTTTACGGCTATGGCCATTATTGCTTTGCGCTGGATTATGCGGATTTCGACATCAAACACCTGGGGTGCAAAACAAAGGAGGGAAAATTGCTTACCAAATGGTACGGCGGCTTTGCTCACGAGCTGGGCCATGGTATGAATTTGCCGCACAACAACGGCACTGTAGCTCAAAACCGCGCGTTAGGCACCCCGCTGATGGGCTCCGGCAACTACACGTTCGGGCAGTCGCCCACCTACCTGACGGAAGCCTCCTGCGCGCTGCTGGCCCATACGGAGATTTTTGTACCTAAAGGCAATACAACAACATTTTACACCCAACGCACTGCCCCCACCGTACACCATGCAGAGTTGGTGAAACGCGGCGGCACACTGGAGCTGCGGCTGGAGGTATCTGCCGAT
>SUVM01000106.1 GCA_015062015.1 Akkermansiaceae bacterium
CGCAGAGGTGCGCCAGCCTTTCATTTCAAGAGCCGGTATAATGTTCATTCCAACCACATATTACCACAACTCTTGATGGTTGGCGCGCCTCAGTCCGTCATTCCGCGACTTTTTTGACGCAGTGCCCATTTTTTGAGGGTTAGAGCAAATTTGCGGCGTATTTTTCATCTTGATATAGGCATGTTTTACACATAGACAAAAATCACAAGATATTAGTAATAAGCCAACAAGAATTACTACAGCATTGAGAATGCTGTATACTAACAGTTGGCGGCAGGGCATGAGTTTACCTTGCTGTTTATCAAGGTCGCATGAAGGGGTATACCTCCGTAGTTGCTGTGTATGGAACCGAGTGCGAGAGCTAACCTGGCTTTAACATCAAACCCAATTTATTAACTATGTCTGTAGAAAAAGTAACAACCGAAAGCTGGAGCAGCCGACTCGGCAGTTCCTTTAAGGGCGTCATTACAGGTGGTCTTCTCTTTTTGGCAGGTATACCCCTGCTGTTTTGGAATGAGGGGCGCGCCGTCAAAACGACCAAAGCGTTGGAGGAAGGGGAAGCCTCTTGCGTATCCTTGCCTCATGTGGATAGTGTAGATCCTGCTTATGAGGGGAAGATTGTGCATGCAACGGGTAATGCCGTTACGCAGGATGTGTTGACGGATGATTGCTTTGCTGCCGTTAATACCAAAGCGATGAAGCTGCGCCGTACGGTAGAGTACTACCAGTGGGTGGAAACCGAGCATGTGCGAGAAGAAAAACAGGTAGGCGGTAGTGTCAAAAAATATTATACTTATACCTACGACACTAAGTGGGTGGGTAAGCCGGTAGCTTCTGAGGGGTTCCACGAAGCCGGGCATGTTAATACCGTGGCTTATGCTAACGCCTCGGATAAAGAGTTTAAGGCAGAAAATGTGACGTTGGGTGCTTTTAGCCTGACGCCGTCTCAAATCAACCGCATCAGCGGCGATAAACCGGTTGCACTTACAAAGGATATGAAGTGGCCGGAAGAGCTCCGGGGGCGTATCGATGTACAAAATAATGTGTTGTATATCGGGGCTGCTCCTAATTATGTATCCACCGGTCAACCCGCCGTACCGGTTGCGCCTATGCTGCAGCCCGTGCCTGCAGAGCGGGTGATGCAAGTGCCGACGGTAACGATGGGTGGCTTTATAACTGTTCCCTCCATTCAGCCGATGCGTATGGCGGTAAGCAATGTGGATGGCGTGCCCTTTGTGGTGATGCCCGATGAAACTGCTGTGGCTCTGCTTACTCCCGGCAGCATTATGTATAATGGTATGATGCATCCCATTACGGAAACCGTGCCCGGTAACAACATGGTGTTTAACCCCAATGCCGCCGCTAATGTGGTGTACCTTAATATTGCCAACTATGGTTCGTTGCCGATGTTTAAGGTGGAGAACAAGGATTTTGTTCGTTTGCCCGAGGGCTCGATTACCCGTGTGATTTCCCAGAATGGGGCTTACCAAGTATTGGTTAACGGTATGTATCAGCCTGCAACGCTTAGCCGCGAACCGCAGATGCCAGCCCCGGTGCGCGCTGCAGTGGCGGTACCCGGGCAGGTAGGTGTGCCCGGTGTGGTTGCAAGCACGGTTAATCCCGGTGCACCCAAGGTGGGCGATGTGCGTATTAAGTGGACCTATGTTCCGGATACCATGCCCATAACCATTGTTGCTCAGCAAATGAATAATAGCTTTGCCCCCTATATTGCAGAAAACGGGTACGAGGTGGACCTGCTTAACGTGGGTACCCATAGCCGGCAGACCATGTTCCAAAAAGCTCACAACAGCAATACGATGATGACTTGGTTGCTGCGTTTGGGTGGTTGGTTTATCATGTTTATGGGGCTTAAGATGGTGCTGAAACCGCTTTCCGTGCTGGGTGATGTGATTCCCTTCATCGGGTCGATTATCGAGTTCGGCGCCGGCATTATTGCCTTTGTCGTTTCCGCTATAGTGGCATTGGTGGTGATAGCCGTTGCCTGGCTGTTCTATCGCCCCTTGGTGGCTATTGTGCTGCTGGCAGCGGCCGGAGCTTTGATTTACTGGGCTATTAAGCGTAAGAAGGGAGCCGCCCCCGTGGCCGAGAAACCGGCAGAGGGTTGATATTAATTCTTTACGCGAGCTGAAAAAAAGTATACAATGCGAGGGGCGGGAAGAGATATTTCCCCCCTCGCAACTGTGCAAAGAAATAGAGATGCCTCCCCCCATGATGCTGCGATTTTTATATGGTTTATCGGTGTGTGCCGTATGCTCTTGCACCACGGGACCGGTTGTTGCGCAAAAGCGTGCAGCGGGTATGCAAGTGCCGCCGGAATTGGGGGATTGTACGCTTGTGCTCACGGGTATCAAACTTGGGGGCACGCAGCCTTGTTCTTATACCATGGGGTACAACGCCCCCATGCCTAAATTGAAGATTTTTGCATATCGCCCGCAAGGCAATCGGGCCGAGATTTCTTTTGACGGGGTGGGGGATGCGCGTGCCGTGCATTTTAACGGAACGATTTTGTTGACCGCTCAGCATGGTAAAACGTATCGCTTTGAGCCTACCGGGGAAATGAAAGGTTTTGACCCCCTCGATTTTGAGGCTCGCCCGACCGATATAACCATCACACTCAACCCTAACGAATAGCCATGCAGGTATATGTTAACGATAAATCCGTACGCATTTTTGCGGGGGCTACGGCAATAGATGCTGTACGCCGCTATTGTACGGATACCGGCACCCCTGTACCGCAGGGTGAACTTTATGATGCCCGCGGCAACGTGATTGCCCCGGATAGTCCCATGGCAGACGGCCGCCGTATTTTTACTCAATTTCCTTCCTGATTTTTTTAATTTTTTTTGCAACAGACTCACCATGAAACTTCCTCTTATAACATTGTTGGCGATGGCGGGCAGCGTATTTGCCGAGCAGGTAAATATTCTCGGCATTAACGATATGCATGCCAATATAGATGACTTGCCCAAACTGGCCACCTTTCTGGAAACGGAGCGTGCCGCAGACCCGGATGTGCTCTTGCTTTCTGCCGGTGACAACCGCACCGGTAATCCCTATGTGGACAACGGGGCGCAACCCGGCGTACCCATGATTCAGCTCATGAACATGTTGGGCTTTGACCTCTCCACCCTGGGTAACCACGAGTTTGACTCCGGGCTTGTGGGACTGCGCAGCACGCTGGATAGTGCCAATTTTAACTTTGTATGTGCCAATGTGCATGCCGATGGCGGGGCAGGGCTCAACCTGAAACCCTACCATATTTTTGAGCGAGACGGCGTGAGAATAGGCGTTATCGGGCTGGTGCAAATCGGCACAAACGGGCTGCCCGATGTTCACCCCGATAACGGTAAAGGGCTCAAGTTCTGCGACCCCTTTAAGGTGGTGAGAGACTATGCCTACCTGCGCGAGACGTGTGATGTGCTTATTTTGCTTACCCATTTGGGGTTTGAGGATGACCTTAAGCTTGCGGAGTTGTTTCCCGAGGCAGATGCCATCATCGGCGGGCATACCCATACCCGTGTAGAGAAGGAAGTGCGCGAAAACGGCGTGCTGGTAACACAGGCCGAGAATAAGGTGAAATATATTACCCGCCTCAGTTTTGAGGTAGAGGGCGGCAAGGTGCTCAGTAAAAAGGCAGAGCTGATTCCCCTTGCCGGCTACGCCAAACATGCGGAGATTCAAAAAGCTGTAGAGGGCATAAAGGCCAGCCCCTATATGCAGCGCCGCCTTGGCAGTATTAAGCCCGCCATTACCCGCCGAGAGAGCTTGGGCTGCCTGATGGCCGATGCCTTGCGTGCCTACGCCGGGACGGATGTAGCGATTGTGAACTACGGCAACGTGCGTTTGGACGCCTTCCCCGAGGGCGATTTTACCGTGGCAGATTGCTACCGCTTGGACCCCTTCTGTAACCAAACCGTTGTCTTTAAAGCCACCGGTAAAGAGCTGGTGAGCTTTCTTAACAACATACCTGCCTCAGACCACCACGGCGCGCCCTGTGTGTCCGGTATTCGTTATAAGGCCGTTAAGCCTGCGGCAGAGCTGCAGCCCATGCGTATTACGGAGATAACGCTGCCCGACGGCACGCCCATAGACCCCGATGCCGTTTACACGGTGGCTACCAACTCTTACCTTATGTCCACCGTTTCTCCCCAGCCGGCAGACCCCGGCGTGGCGCACGATATGGATGGTGCGCGCGCCATTATGTTGTACATGGAAGGTAAAGAAGCGGTGGATTATTCTGACGCAAGCAACATAGAGGTAACCGTTGAATAAAGATATGAAACAAACACTTGTAATACTCGCCCTGTTGGGCACTGCAGAGCTTTGGGCGCTGGGGCCTACGGATATAGCGCACAAAACCGTACGCATTGACATGGAAAACGCGTTGGTAGCCCGCACGGATATGTATCAGGAAGCGGCTCAACCGTGGTATTTGTTGAATGGGATTACGGATTTTGTGGTGGATTTTCCGGCAAAAGCGGAATACACCACCACAACAACGCGTATGGACCGCATTACCAACACGGTAGAGGTAAGCTATGCCGCAGCTCCGGCCATCCATAAGGCTTACATGAGTGTGAATTGTGAGGAGTTTCGTATTTTAGTCATCCTGACTTATACAAGCAATACCTCCGGTACTGCCACTATTGCATGGCACGAAGCCGGGGATACCCGCCACTTCCGCAATATCTCCTTTACCGTGCAAGAGGATGCAGATAAAGAAGCCGCCGTAGTGTTGCCGGAGGAAATCATATCCCGAGACCCGGACATGTGGGATGACGGCTTGCAGGCCATCCACAGCGAGATTGAAAACGCAAGTTACCGTAGCGCTACGGATAAACTTTACCAAAAGCGCTTGGTGGCTTTGCTGCCGGAGGTGATGATGAGGCACGATGCCTCTTACACCAACCCTGACTATAAGGGCAACACCGCGCTGCACTACGCATGCGGGCTCAGCCATGTAGAGCTGGTGCAATGGTTGGTGGAGCACGGGGCGGATTTAGAGTCTCGTACGGATAAAGGGGCGAGTATCGATGCCTGTATTGGCGGCAAAAATGCCAAGAAAATCAAAGCCATTCTTCAAGAAGCCCGCGCGTGGCGGGACCGCCCCTACACCGGCCCGGAGGTAGATATAAAGGCTGCGAGGGAGGCCGCCGCTTGGCTGGAGCAGGAGTTCAGCGGCATACGGCAGGAATCCCCCGATTATACCATACCCACAGATGGCCAAAAGGCAAGAGAGTGCGCGCAGATTCTCTACCGCTGCGCCAAATTCGGTACCGGGTTGGTGGCGCTCGGTATGTGCCGGACGGATACCCCCGCCATACTTCTTGTGCGTGCACGAAATGCCAAGATGACAGAGGAAATGTTTGTGGAGGAGATGCTGAGGGAGTTGAAGCAATGCTATCTCTACCAGCAGCATGTGCGCCGTAAAGACGGATTGGTGTTGGCAAAATTACCGCATATGATTCTGGCCCGAGAGGAAGAAGGCATGCCGCCGGATGCCGCCACCGCTGTATACCGCGCCGCCCGAGAGGGCAATGCAGAGCTGGTGCGCTGGCTTACAAGTTACGGGGCCGACCGCAGGCTGGTGGATGAGCAAGGCAACACCGTTACCTTGCCGCCCGATACCCCCAACTACGAGGCCGTACAAGAGGCCCTGATGATGCACGATTAACAAAACAAATATTGCCATGGCTAAAAAAAAGCAGGAAATGACCACCAAGCAATCTCTCTTTGCCTATGTCAAAGAGATTGTAGGCGCGCTGGCTCTTATTGCCTTTGGTTGCGTTCTTTACCGTTATTCCGAGGACATTGCTGCGTGGTTCGGAAACATGGTTCAGGAGGGCTTTAACAGCATTTTCGGGCAGCCCCAAAATTAAACCATTATGCAACACTCTCTGATACAAAATGTGATAGTTACTGTATGCTGTGCCACAGCATGCGCAGCACCTGCGGACATGGCCGGTAAGATGGTGGTTGTATCCGTAAACGGGGCTCAGCAAGCACACACAGAGTTTGCAGAGCCGCCGACACAATGGAGTATTTGCCTATCTACCCCGCTTGTGCTGCAATTTCCCGCCAAATGTGCTAACCGCTTCACCTATCAATTGTATGAGAGTACGCCGGATTCTCCCTGGCCGCCGGTTGAGGTGGTATACTCGGCGCAGGATTCTGCCATTCGCCTTACCGGCAATGATATGAGCGCGGAGGTAAAGCTCACCTTTACCTCCGATACCGAGGGCAGGGCCGAAATTACTTGGTTTGAGGAAACCGGAGCTTGGTATGTACGCGGGGCGGCTTTCCACATCTGTAGCTCGAGCTCTTCTGCCGGGCTTATTATTTTGCCTGAAGCAGAAACGACGGATGGAGCCATTCAAACTGTAGATGATGGTTTGGGAGAGCTGATACGCGGGCTGGAAAATACGCAATATCAAACAGCTGTTGAGCGCCTGTACCAAAAAAGACTTCTTATCATACTGCCGCAAATGATGGAAGGAGGGGATGTCAACAACGTGCTTTCCGACGCAAACGGTACCACTGCACTGCACAATGCATGTGGGCTCAGCCATGTGGAAATTGTGCAATGGTTGGTAGACCATGGCGCAGATCTCTCTGCAAAAACGGCCAAAGGTGCCAGTGCAGATGACTGTGTGGGTGGCAAAAATGCCAAGCGCATACGCACCATCCTGCGCGAGGCGCGCAACAAAAAGCAAGGTTTTAAATCGGTTAACCCTTCACCCGTGCAAAAATGAGCCCCGGTATGATGCACTCTCGCAGATAAATCATTTTCAATACAATATCACAACATAATACAATGAAAAAATCCTCTCTATTGTTACTCCCGCTGCTGGCACTGAGTTTTCATGCTTTCGCTGCTTCGCCATCGGCTCCTAAAAAAGATGTAGACTTTGCCGAATATTATCTCAAAGAGTTTGAAGCAGAGGTAAAACGTGCCGGTGGTAACGCCAACACTTTGTTCCGGAATAAAAATGAGGCACTTACCCGCATCCAAAAACTCATGAAGGCTTACCCCGATGATCCCGCCGTGTTGGCTCTTTATGACCGCGCGCGCTCTGCCCTCATGATGAGCAAAGGTAATTACCAAGCGATTACCCCCGCAATGCTCGCCTACCTCAATAACGAGAAACAATTGCGAGAACAATATGCCAAGCTGAGTCAGGCCAAATGGGCAGAGCTCTTGCAAGGCCGCGAGCTCATCACCAAGGTGTTCCCCTCCCCGGACCCGCTCAAGCTTACCAACGAGACAGACCCCTCAGACAAGCTTATTGTGCTGACGGATGTTAAATACCCCGACAACCAGTTCATCGGCGGCTCCGGTGAATATATTGCCGTGGGCTCCCCCTCTACGGGATTCTACTTTGTTAACATTGGCGGGCGAGAATGGCTGGGGCCGTATGAG
>SUVM01000107.1 GCA_015062015.1 Akkermansiaceae bacterium
TTCGGAGGCAGGGCGGCCGGGGTCTTCTTTGCTGTTGATGCGCACGCTGGCAATGCCGGGCCACACGGGGCGGCGTGGGTTAATGCTGCTCCACCACTGCATGAGGGCGGTAAAGCTTTGGGGGCCTTCGATACGCCAGTAGAGTTGGGGGGCCAGATAGTCCACCCAACCTTTGGAGAGCCACTTGCGGGCATCGCAGGCGAGGTGCTCGTAGGCGTTGACGCCGGCCTCCACCCCATCGGGGTAGCCGGGTTGCCAAATACCAAAGGGGCTGATGCCCACCCGTACCCATGGTTTGGCACTTTTAACCTGAGAGTAAAGTTTGCTCACAAAGTTATCTATAGCGGCGCGGCGTTGCGCGGGGGATTTGCCGTCTGCAATGTTGTGGTGTGGCGGGTAGGGGTAAAAGTAGTCGTCCAGGTGTACGCCGTCTATGTCGTAGCGTTTGACAACGTCCATTATCACGGCCAGCACATGGCGTTGGGCGGCGGTGTCCGACGGGTTGAGGATTTGCGTGGTGCCGGCTTTGCGCAGCAGGCCGGGGTTGCGGCGCGAGATGTGGTTTTTGCCGACGGATTTGTTGCTGACGGTGGCGCGGAAGGGGTTGAACCAGGCGTGGACCTCCAGCCCGCGTTTGTGGGCCTCTGCAATGGCAAAGGCGAGCGGGTCGTACCCGGGGTTGACGCCGGCACCGCTCAGCCAGCAGCTCCAGGGCTCTAGCGAGGATTTGTAGATGGCATCTGCATTGGGGCGTACTTGCAGAATGATGGCGTTAAATTTGAGCTTAACGGCGGTGTTGAGGATGCCCAGCAGCTCTTGTTTTTGTTGTGCGGCGGGCAAGCCGGCTTTAGAGGGCCAATCGAGGTTGAAGACGGTTGTTACCCATACGGCACGGAATTCTCTTGCGGGTTCGCCGGCGTTTTCGTTGACCGGGTGCCAAGCCTGTGCCGGCATGGCGATGCTCATGAGCAACAGGCAGAGGAGTAACACAAATTTCTTCATGCCCTGTAGCATAGCATGTTGCCGGGCGTTTTTTCAAGAACGAAGTCTGCCAGCACGGGCGCGAAATGTTTATCGGCGTAGCAGGTTTTGCGGGTTGGCAAAGGTTTCTTGGATGCGGCGGGTTACCTCTGCGCGTTCTGCGGGGTTTTCGATGCACTCTGCGGCCCGGAGCTGCAAATCCTGCGCGTCGAGCACGTCTTGCACGGTGCGGGCGCGTTGAAGCCGGCGGGCGGAAACGCCGTTGAGGTAGAGCCTTTTGAGGCGCAGGATTTTGGGGCGGTTGCCCTCTAGGGCATGGGCAAGGTAGTGGTCGTAACAGGCAAGTATGGCGGGCATGTTCGGCACATGGCGGAGCAGCTCGTCGTTGAGTTGTTGCATTTGCTGCTCTGCGGCGCGGGTGGTGTGCCAGTTGGTGGTGTTGGCGGGATCCGCCTGTTGCAGTTCTTCTTGCAGCCAGGTGTTGAATTTGCGGTAGGAATCCGGGTATTCGCGGTAGGCTGCGGCAAGGTGGCGGGCGCGGTTTGCGGTAGTGGTGGCGGCCTCTGCCAGCAGCAAATGCCGGTGGGTGCGCAGGGCGGGCTCTAAGGCAGCTTTTACATCGGGCAGCAGTGTCATGCCCCCGGTAAAGCCACCCAGGGCATGGCCATGGGCATCTGTAAGCACTACGGTAGGGAACCCGCCTACCTTATATTCTTTGACTAAGCGGTTGTTTTGGTTGCGCAGCGATGCGGAGATGCGGTTGCCCCTAGGTAAATCCGCCTCTACGCAAACGAATTGCGGTGCGCCCCAAGTGGAGAAACCGGGCGTGTCGAGCACGCGGCGTTTGAGCACGTTGCAGAAGTGGCACCAATCCGACCCGGTAAAAAAGATGAGTACGGCTTTACCCTCTGCCGCCGCTTGTGCCTGTGCGGCGGCTATATCCGTGCTCCAGGTGGCGGCCATAGCCGGGGCAATGCAGCCCACGGCGGCGGCGGGCAGAGAAAACAGAGCGAGGTGTGGCTTCATGGGCAGAAAAAGCGGGGAGGGAGGGAGGAGAAGCTTCAAACAATGGGGCGTACGGGGATGTTGTGTTGCCGGAAATAGTCTTTGGCTTGGGCAACGGTGTACTCCCCGAAGTGGAAGATGGAGGCGGCCAACACGGCATCTGCCTTGCCTTGGCTGAGCACTTGCACCATGTGGTCCAAATTGCCGGCACCGCCGCTGGCGATGACGGGAATGCGCACCGCCTCGCTCACGCGGCGTGTGAGCTCGAGGTCGTAGCCGTTTTTAGAGCCGTCGGCATCCATGCTGGTGAGCAGGATTTCTCCGGCCCCGAGTCGCTCTACCTCGCGCGCCCATGCAATGGCATCTAAATCCACAAAGTGGCGGCCGCCGTGGGTGGATACTTTCCATTGGGTATCGCTCCACCGCTTGGCATCGATGGCAACAACAACGCATTGGCTGCCGAAGGCGTTGGCCCCGGCACTCACCAACTGCGGGTGGTGAATGGCTGCCGTGTTGACGGATACTTTGTCCGCCCCGGCATGCAGCATGCGCCGCATGTCGTCCACCGTGCGGATTCCGCCGCCTACCGTCAGGGGCATAAAGCATTGGGCAGCGGTGCGCTGCACAACGTCTACCATGGTAGAGCGGTGGTCGCTGCTGGCGGTGATATCCAGAAACACCAGCTCATCTGCTTGCTGGCGGTCGTAGGCAATGGCGCATTCCACGGGGTCCCCGGCATCCCTCAGGTTGACAAAGTTGGTGCCTTTGACAACGCGGCCGTTGGTGACATCCAGACACGGTATGATTCTTTTGGCTAACATAGACGGTGCGCGTATTGTACTGCATCTCTGCCGCGTAAGCAAGTAAATTCCGTTGCCCGGTGGTGTGCCGGGGCTGTACCCGCGCTTGCGCTGCTTTTTTGCCGGGCGGCACACCCGCCCGTGCGGGCTTTTGCCGCTTTTTCAATGCAAAATACCCCTAATTCTGCCGCTTTTCCAAGATTTGGTGCTAAATCGGGGGGGGGGGGTCAGGAGAGCATGGAGATATCGACCTCGTAATGCGAAGGCACATCGTTACGGGGTTGTAAAAACATGACCATATAAACGGGAGCGTAAGTAATATTGCCCACCGTTTTCATATTGTCATTGCAGAGGACAAGCGCCTCTGGCAGTATATAATCTTCGCATTCCATAATATTTGCCAAAGCCCTGTGGCGGGCAAAATCTTTACCGGATTTTACCTCTATGGGCAGAACCACACCATTGAGCTCGACTACAAAATCCAGCTCGCCGCGTTTTTTGCTGTTGTAATAATACGGGTGCAAGCCATGAGCCGTTAGCTCTTGGGCTACGGCGTTCTCGTATACGGAGCCGAAGTTGATATTTTTGTCTCCCATTAACACTTTGAGCTGGAGCCCCTCTGCTGCATATTGGCAGGCAAGCAAGCCGACATCGTTCTGGAATAATTTGAATAAATTGCGAGAGCGTGCCAGCAACAGCGGTATTTTGGGTTCTTCTACATTATATACCGCTAATGCTACACCGGCGTTCTTCAGCCACAAAAAATCGTCTTCGTAGCGTTCTAATTTTGCATTTTTATTGAGGCTTTTGAGGATAAAGCGCTTGTTGGCAGCATTCAGCTCCGGTGGGATGAGGTCAAATATTTCGCAAATGTTCAACTTGCGATGCGGGGCATATTGGGCAATATCCCGTTTGTAGAGATGGATAATATCCTGCTGCATCTCCAGTACCAGTGCCAGATTACGGGTTTCTATATACTGTTGTACAGCTGCAGGCATGCCCCCCACCACTAAATAGAGCCGAAATAGCTCCAACATTTTGCTGTGTACAAATGCATCCACCGGGGTTTTGGTTTCCCATGCGTGGCGTATGGAATTTATTACCGATTCTGCAATGCCCAAAGCTTGTATAAACTCCTCAAAATCCAGCGGGTACATCTCTTTCACCCCCATGTAGCCTACCGGTTCCGAGCGTAAGTCGCGTAGGGCTACCCCAAGCAGAGACCCGCTTAATATATAGCGGTAGGACCCTTCGTCCACCAAAAATTTAATGGCTGTTACGATTTCCGGGCATAGTTGCACTTCATCAAAAAAGATAAGTGTTTGCCCTTTTACCAGCCGAACCCCTTGCATCACTGATAGCCGCTCCAATATTTCTCTGCTATTCTGGGCCGTGCGGAATATTTGTATTGCCTCCGGGGTATCCACAAAATTAATTTCTACAAAGCTTGTGAAGCGCTTGCCAAACTCTCGTATGGAATACGATTTGCCCACCTGCCGCGCTCCTGTTATCAAAAGTGCTTTGCTTGTGGTGTTGTAAAAGTTTTCTAAAAAACTGTCAATCTTGCGTTTAAGTATCATTTTGGCTTTCTTTTCGGACTTATTTTAACGCAGCTTTGCCGCTTTTCCAAGCAAAAAAATGCAAAATTTTGCCGCTTTTCCAATGCAAAATACCCCTAATTCTGCCGCTTTTCCAAGATTTGGTACTAAATCGGGGGCTTTTCAGGCGGGTATGGGGAGGGGGGGGAGGCTTGGTGGCGTGGGGGATTACAAGGCAAAATAGTGCATGAGCTGCCGCAAGGCATCTGCACGGTGGGAGATACGGTTTTTCTCTTCAGCGGGCAGCTCTGCCATGGTGCAATTGTAGCCGTCGGGCACAAAAAGCGGGTCGTAGCCAAAGCCATGTTCCCCGGTGGGGGATAGGGTGATGGTGCCGTTTACACGGCCTTCAAACTCTGCTTTCACCTCCCCGGCCAGGGCCAAACACATGGCACAGCGGAAGCTTGCCGCATATGGTGCTGGCAGTTTTGAGAGCTCTTGCAACAAGCGGGCATTGTTGGCGGCATCGTTACCGTGCTCTCCTGCATAGCGGGCAGACATCACCCCGGGGGCACCGCTCAACGCCTCTACGCACAACCCGGAGTCGTCTGCCAGTACCAAGCCGGGCAATAATGCGGCAATGCCGCACGCTTTAAGGCGGGCATTGGCGGCAAAGGTGCTGCCGGTTTCCTCTACCTCGGGCAAGGCGGGGTAGTCTGCCAAGGTTTTCACCACAAAATGGGGGGGTAAAATGGCAGCAATCTCTTGTGCTTTGTGTTTATTGCGAGTGGCAATGGTTAAAATGGTTGTTTGGTTCATGACAAGGAATCGGGTTTAATGCAAAAGGATTTTCTGGGGAAGACGCGCGTCAGGAAGACGCTGATGACGGCAAAGCCCATGATGACGGCCAGTGCGTCTGCCATAACTTGTGCATACCACACGCCGCTCTCTCCATACAACCAAGGCAACACCAGCAGGCAGGGCAACAGGAAGATGAGTTGGCGCGTGAGCGTCAGGAAAATGCTCATCACCGGGCGCCCGATGGCTTGGAAAAAGTTGCTGATGACAATTTGCGAGCCCACAAACGGGAACATAATGCTGACAATGGTGAGGCCATAGCCTGCCAAATTGATGATATAGGTGGCGTTGGTGTCTATTGTGCCGTCATCTCTGACCTCTTTTACAAAGAGCTCTGCAATCTCTCGCGGGAACAACTGCATCATCACCGTACCTACCACCGTTACAATGGTGGCAAATACCATGGCATACATCAGTACCATGCGTACGCGGCAATATTTGCCTAAGCCTAAATTATACCCGGCAATCGGTTGCATGCCCTGTGTAATGCCTGCCACCACCATCAGGAAGAAGAAAATCACACGGTTGACGGTACCAAATGCCCCCACGCCGGCATCTCCGTCGAAGCGTAGGAAGGAGTAGTTGAACAGCAACACAATGACACATGCCACAATATTAAGCAGGCAGGGCGGCATGCCGATGGTGCAAATGCGGCGTGTCAGCGGCCAATTGATGGCATAAATGCCGCGCTTAAAATGCAGCACCACATCGTTGCGGCAAAAATGCATCAGCACCCACACTAAGCCCACTGTTTGTGCAACTGCCGTAGCGATACCGGCCCCGGCAATTCCCCACCCCAAGCAATAAATAAATACCGGGGCCACAATCACATTCACCACCATGGAGATAATGAGGCTTACCATCGCTTTGCGCGGATACCCGCTTGCGCGCATCAAGTGGTTGAGCCCCAAAAATACCGAGTTGAAAGGGAACCACAGCATCAGCACCAACATGTAGTCGCAACAGGGGGCAAGTGTGTTCTCGTTGGCGCCGAATGCCAGCATAATGTCCCCAATCCATGGTAGTGGGAGCCACCCCACCAAGACGCTGCTCGCAAAGCTCAGCACCAAACAATGTCCCAAAATGTTTAAGGCGCGTTTGCGTTTGCCCTGCCCCAAGGCGATAGAGGCACTGGCCGCACACCCCAAACCCACCAGTGTGCCTACGGCCACCATTAAGTTTAGCACAGGAAACACCAGCGCCATGGCCTTTACGGCGGCTGTTCCGCACCATTGCCCCACATATATAGCCCCCACAATATTATAAATAGACATAGCCACCATGCCCACAATGGCCGGCAGAGAGTAACTGAGCAATAACGGCACCATGCTCTTTTTCTCTAATTCTATCAGCTTTGCATCCTTTGCCATACTGACCTGCAACATACTCCCTACGGAATCTTGTGTCAAGCAAATTAGAGTATGGTGATTTTTATTTTTGTGGGAAGCGGGTTTTTGATATCGGCGGGTTGCCGCATGCGTTGGGTTCTGTCACCGCCGTTTTCAACGGGGTTCCGTCATGTTATCTTCCGGACCGGAGGTTCCGCCGCTACGCGGCTGCACCTCCGTCTATTCATCTTGTCGCCCTAACGGGCTCAAAAAATTTTGGATTTTGGATTTTTAATTTTGGATTTTGAATTTTTTGATATCGGCGGGGTGCAGAATGCGTTGGGTTCTGTCGCCGCAGGTTCCCTGGGCTCCTATATTTTTTACGTTTTGCAGGGGTTGCGCGCGCGGTGGCGCGCTTAACCCCTGCCTATATTATTTCGCCCCTCACGGGGCTTGGGGAATTCGGCGAACCTGCGGTTCGCGAGGAAAACGATGGAAGCGTGCGAGCGGATGCGAGCCAAATTTTATAAGCCCCCGTTAGGGGGCGAAATAGCATAGGCAGGCGGCTAACCGAGCCGTAGGCGAGGGCAGCCCCTGCTAGGCGCAAAAAAAGAAAATGAGCCCCGACGCGGCACGCGGAGCGGGCGGCAGATGAACCGAAGGGCGTGAGCCCTGAGACCACGCGCGCCATGTGTTGCTGCTACGCTATATAGCGCGCGGCTATGCCGCTTGCATGATAGCTCGCCTGCGGCTCGCCTGAAAGTGCGGTGCTGCGCACCTTACA
>SUVM01000002.1 GCA_015062015.1 Akkermansiaceae bacterium
GCAACAAATCGGGCATATGCAAAGACGGTGGCAATTCAAGCTTTGGTACCATGCGCTTATTATACCACGACAAGGTGTCTTTGGAAATTCCGAAATACGTTTACAAGCGACTTTTTAGAAGTTCCCTACTATAAATTACCTTTGCAGGTGACAGCGGTTTTCCCAAGCACTCCAACGCGCGAAGAGATGGGGATTTTGTCTGTTCCACCTCAAGAACCAATAGAAATCAACAGCATGAAAAAAACATTAATCGCCATCATGGCATTAAGCGGCATAGTTGCCGGAGCAACGGTAGATGACGCCTTGTTTGGAATCTCTGATTTCAAGGGGCTCACCTCCACTATAGACATTAACAACACCGGTGAGATCCTGACACTTACCGATAGTACAACAAAAGAAGGTTATCTGGAAATTTCCGGGGCAGACTTTTCATATAACACCTACTCCACTCAAGATAATGGAACACAGAAAGCCAAAAGAGCCTACATTACCCTTACGTTTGTTATAGACTTAGCAAAATTAACCACTCCTACGGCTGACACTCCGTTCTTTTTAGATAATGTTAATTGGGGAACGGTATTGACCACCGACAGCAAATTTAAAGGCGCATGGGATGGAGTTACCTGGAACAATATTAACAACTATACAACAACAGCACTCGGTAATACCGGAACCGCCGTTTTAACATTCAACACAGGATGGGACGGAGTAACGGGAACAGAAGACACTACTATTTCTGACCCTGAAAGCACTGGCAATTGCTGCTATTCTCAGGTGTATCTTAATGGAGTACAAATCAGCCAAACAGACAAAGGTAAAGGCCTTGCCCATGGACAGGTAGTAAATACAATCTTTATCAATGAAGCATTTGTTGGTGCCATAAAAGAAATGTACGTTCACAACAGCATGGTGCATGGTAACGAAGCTACAAAATTGTATAACTCCGTTATCCCGGAGCCGACCACAGCCACGCTGAGCCTGTTAGCCTTGGCAGGGCTGGCAGCACGTCGCCGCCGCAAGTAAAGCATTTTGGGGCAAACAGAATTCGAGCCGTCTGCGAGGAATCGGGGACGGCTTTTTATTATGCAAGGTTAGGGAAGCTTTTTTCATACTCGCTCCTTTCCGAACATTATATTACTCATTTTTAACAACAAAGGAAGCATTTTCCACATTTTCGGCACGAACTTTGGTGCAATTTCCCACATTTTCAGCACGAACTTTGGTGCAATTTCCCACATTTTCGGCACGAACTTTGGCACAAATCTCCACATTTTCGGCACGAACTTTGGATGTTTTTCCCACATTTTGGGCACATAAGGCGAACATATCTGCCATTTTTTTGCCGAAAAAGCGCTTATCGTGCAAGTATAAAGTGCTGCAAAATGAGCATTGACAGCAGAGAAAATACCTGTTACCATATGGGGAGCATGAACACAGCCCCCATCCGATACTACGATCGATACGATAAAAGCATCAAACAAGAAAAAATACTTGGCGAGAAATACCTGAAATGGATTTACGGCAATCCCTTGGGGCTATTAAGCTTACATATATTGGTAAAACGGGCGTTTTTCTCTTGGCTTTTGGGCAAAATAAAAAACACGCGACGCAGCGCCAAGGATATTGCCCCTTTTGTGCGGGAATACCACATCAATACCGACGAGGTGTTGGAGCCAATGGACTCGTACCGGTGTTTTAACGAGTTTTTCTACCGCAAGTTGAAACCGGGAGCACGCCCGATAGCGCCGGGCAACGTGGTGGTACTGCCGGCAGATGGCCGCCATATGGGCTGGCAAAAGGCATCAGAGATAAGCGGTGTGTTTGTAAAAGGCCAGCGGTTCGACCTTAAAGGCTTGCTGGGCAGCGAAGAGCTGGCGGAAAAATACAAGGACGGCACAGTGGTGCTCAGCCGCCTGTGCCCGGTGGACTACCACAGGTTCCATTTCGTGGCAGAGGGAACGCCGGAACAAGCCGTGCGCATACCGGGGCCGCTGGCAAGTGTATCTCCCTATTGCCTGCGCCGCAAGCTTTCTTGGCTGTGGACCAATAAAAGAGAGCTGACGGTACTGCACACCACCCGCGTGGGAGACGTCATTCAATTGGCTGTAGGTGCCACGGGGGTGGGAGCCATCTTCCAAACCTATTCCCCCGGCGAGCGTGTGAGCAAAGGAGACGAGCAAGGGTATTTTGCCTTTGGCGGCTCTACGGTTATGACCTTTTTTGAGCCCGGGCGCATCACTTTGGCAGAGGACATTGCCACCAACACAGCCAAGGGGATGGAAACCTTTGCACGCTATGGCGATTTGCTGGGCAAAATTAACGACAGAATGTATTAAAACGCAGCCCAATCCCCCCATCTCAAAACAAGGCAAGCACTTACCTGTAAAGTGTTTGCCTTGTTTTTTCATACCCGCGCTCCGGAATTTGGCGGCAGCGGAAAAAGGAGATTGAAATTTGCCCCGGTATCGTGTAGAATGGGGGCGCGATATGGCCTTTACACACTTACACGTACACACAGAATACTCACTGTTGGATGGGATGATACACACAAAAGAGCTCATCAAACGGTGTGCCGAGCTGGGCATGAACTCCGTTGCCATTACGGACCACGGCAACGTGTTTGCCGCCATCGAGTTCATGGTGAATGTGAAGAAGCACAACAAGGACATATTGGCATGGAACAAAGAGCACCCGGATGAAAAAAAGCCGGTATTCAAACCGATACTGGGTTGCGAAATCTATTTATCGCCCACGCCGATTGACGTCAAAAAACAAATACCCGGGCGCAGTAAATACACCCATTTAGTTTTACTGTGCGAGAACAACCTGGGCTGGGAGAACCTGATAAAAATTGTGTCTCGGGGGCATTTGGACGGTTTCTATTACAAGCCGAGAGTAGACATAGCAACTCTGCGGGAGTTTAGCCGAGGGTTGATATGCCTGACGGGCTGTATCTCCGGCCCGATGCAGGAGTGGATTTTGCAGGACCAGCCGGAAAAGGCGGAGGAAGTGCTGTTGGAGTTGATAGACATTTACGGCAAAGACAACCTGTTTGTGGAACTGCAGGACCACGAGCTGGAGGAAGAACGCCGCTGCACGCCGGAGCTGGTGCGCTTGGCACGCAAACACGATGTGGGCTTGGTGGTAACCAACGATGCCCACTTTTTACACGAAAGCGACCACGATGCGCACGACATCCTCATTTGCGTGGGCACCGGCAACAAACGTTTGGACGGTAAACGCATGCGCTACCCGCGCAGCGTCTATTTCAAAAGTGAGGAGGAGATGCGCCGGCTCTTCCCCGAATACCCGGATGCCTACGAAAACACCAACATTATTGCCGAGCGTTGCAATACCTCCATTAAGCTGGACTCCACCTCTACCGAGCGCTACCCGGAGTTTGCACCGGAAGACGGCTCCACCCGCGAGGAGTACCTGCGCAAAATCTGCTACCAAGGCTTGGCAGAGCGCTACGGCAAAGAACGTGCCGAAAATGATACAGAGCTGCGCGCACGCCTGGATTACGAGCTGAGCATTATCAACCAGCTGCGTTTCCCCAGCTACTTCCTGATTACGGCAGACTTTATCAACTGGGCCAAAAACCATGATATACCCGTAGGCCCCGGGCGCGGCTCTGCCGCAGGCTCTCTGGTGGCCTATGTGATGAAGATTACCAACATAGACCCCTACGCCTTCGGGCTGATCTTCGAGCGATTCCTGAACCCGGAGCGTGTGAGCCCGCCGGATATTGATATCGACTTCTGCCAAAGCCGCCGCCCGGAGGTTATTGACTATGTGCGCCATAAATACGGAGAACGCGCTGTAACGCACATTATTACCTATGGCACCATGGGCGCAAAATCCGTTATCAAAGACGTAGCGCGCGTGCTGGATATGAGCTATGCGGACAGCGACCGCATTGCCAAACTCATCGAAAGCGGCCCCGGGGTGACTCTGGCTAAAAGCTACGATGCAAGCGAAGAGCTGCGCAACCTACTGCAAGACAGCACTTATGCCGAGGTGTGGGAATACGCTAAAAAGCTGGAAGGCACCGTGCGCAACGTTGGCATGCACGCTGCCGGCGTGGTGATTGGCGACCGCCCGTTGGACGAATATGTGGCTCTGACGCGAGACGACCTGAGCAACCCGCAGGGCGAAGTGGTAGCCCAATGCGATATGGGAGCTATTTACAACGCCGGCTTGCTGAAAATGGACTTCCTGGGGCTTAAAACACTCACCGTCATGAAGGATGCGGAGCGCTATGTGCGCTGGCGAGAGCCCGGCTTCTGCTACGATGCGGTAGATATACGAGATGCAGAGACCTTTGCCCTGCTGAACCGTGGCGACACCATGGGCGTGTTTCAGCTGGAATCCGGCGGCATGGTGGACACCTGCCGCCGCTACGGCATAGACAACATTGAAGACATTATCGCCCTGCTGGCATTGTACCGCCCCGGTGCCATGCAGTTTATGGACGACATGATTGCCGTAAAAAAAGGCTGGAAACAGGCGGAATACGAGCACCCGCTGCTCGAAACCGTATCCGGCCTGACCTACGGTGTGATGATTTACCAAGAGCAGGTGCAGGCTGCTGCCAAATTGCTGGCCGGGTACACCCTGGGCGGTGCAGACTTGCTGCGCCGTGCCATGGGCCACAAAGACATGCAGGAAATGGCAGAGCAACGCCGCCGTTTCGTAAAAGGTTGCTGGGATGTTAACCAAATCGACGAAAAAACGGCCAATGCCATTTTCGACAAAATCCAGAAGTTCGCCGGCTACGGCTTCAACAAGTCTCACTCTGCCTGCTACGGCCACATTTCTTATTGGACGGCGTACCTGAAAGCCCATTACCCGGTGGAGTTTCTGTGCGGCCTCATGTCCAACGAAGCCACCAACGAAAAAATCGGCGTATTCATTCAAGAGGCCATCCGCATGGGCATAGAGGTGCTCGGCCCCTGTGTGAACCACTCTGCCGTTAAATTCCAACCGGAAACCATGCCCAACGGCCACCTTGCCGTACGCTTTGGCTTGGCCTCTGTTAAGAGTATGAGCTCCGAAACCGTGAGTGTGATTGTGGCAGAGCGAGAAAAAAACGGTCCCTACAAGAGCTTGGAAGACTTCTGCTACCGCATACCGCCGCAAAGCGTGCGCCGCAACCAAATAGAAGTGCTGGTGCAATGCGGGGCTTTTGATTGCCTGCATATTTGCCGTGCACAGTTGTTCGAAAAGATAGAGCAATGCCTTAGCGGAGCTGCCAGCGTGCACAAAGATAATGCAGCGGGGCAAATGGCCCTGTTTGACATGCAAGAGACAACCTCTGCCCCCACAGAACGCGTCATTTTACAAGAGTGGCCCAAAGAAAAACGCTTGGACGAAGAGAAGTTCTTAACCGGGGCCTACTTTACCGGCAACCCGCTGGATAGTATGCGTGGCATTATTGATGCACCCAAGTACACCGCCATCGGCACTCTGCCCGATTTAACGGCAGACGAAATACGCGGCCAGCACGAGATGGCAGGCATGCTGCGCGCCGTGAGCATCAAAGTATCCAAAAGCGGACAAAAATTTGCCATTATTACGGTAGAAGATTTTACCGGCAGCACGGAAGCACTGGTATGGGGGGAAAACTTCTCCAAGGCATTAGAGGTGGAGGGCTTGTTGCAGGAAGGCAGTTTCTTACGGTTCCGGGCCGGTATACAGGAGGACGAAAAAACGGGCGGCAAAAAAGTATCTGCCCGTGGTTTGGAATTGCTGGACAGCGGCAGCAAAAAACGCCGCAGCAAAGCCCCCGCGCATTACGAAATTGTGCTCAACACAGCCAGACACAATGCCGAAGATTTGCAGCTTATTAAAGATATTTTGCGGGATTACCCCGGTAAAACCCCCGTGCACATTATCTTCCGTAACTCCCTGGGTAACCGCGCCGGCATAGAACTGGGAGAACGCTACCGCATTACCCCCGGCCCGCAATTGGAAGAACGGCTTTCCCTCTACTCGTAAAATAGGGCGCAATCGCACAGCCAACGCCCGCAGTGAGCAGGCGCTTCGCGTGTCATGATTGTCATGATGCCGCGCGGCATCTTGACTCTACCCGTTGCGGCTGGTATAATGCGTGGCTGAAAACCATGGGTAAAACATTATACAAAAAAGTATGGGATGCGCACACGGTGGGGATATTGCCGGATGGGCGCACACAGCTCTTTATTGCAACTCATTTTGTGCATGAGGTAACCTCCCCCCAAGCCTTTGCCATGCTGCGAGAGCTCAACCTACCCGTACTCCACCCGGAGCGCACCTTTGCCACCGTGGACCACATTATACCCACAGACAACCAATGCGAACCGCTGGCCGATAAAAGAGCCCAAACCATGCTCAACGCCCTGCGAGATAACACTGCGGCTGCCGGAATCCGGTTTTTCGACTTACCAACAGGCTACCAAGGCATTGTACACTCCATTGGCCCGGAGCTGGGCATTACCCAACCGGGTATGACCATCGTTTGCGGAGACTCTCACACAGCTACACACGGTGCCGTGGGGGCTATTGCCATGGGTATTGGTACCACGCAGGTGCGAGATGTATTGGCCACCCAAACCTTGGCCATGCTTCCCCTTAAAGTACGCAATGTGCGGGTAGAGGGCACATTGCGCCCCGGCGTAACGGCAAAGGACGTAGCCCTCTACATCATCGGCAAGCTCGGCGCAGACGGCGGCTTGGGCTACGCGTACGAGTTCGGCGGCTCGGCCATAGAAGATATGGAGATGGATGGCCGTTTCACCCTTTGCAACATGGCCATAGAAGGGGCGGCACGCTGCGGCTATGTAAACCCGGATGCCAAAACCTTTGCCTACCTGAAAGGGCGCCCCTACGCCCCCAAAGGCGCAGCTTGGGATGCCGCCGTAGCGCGTTGGAAGAGCTTTGCCAGCGATGCCGATGCAGAATATGATGATGTTGTCGTGTTTGATGCAGCCGACATTGAGCCTACGGTAACATGGGGTATTTCTCCGGATATGAGCATAGGGATAAACGGCTGCATACCTGCCCCGCAAGACGCCCCGGATGCCGAAACCCGCAAAGCGCGCACCACCGCATTGGAATACATGCAACTGCAAGCCGGCGACAAGCTCAAGGGCATGCCCATCAACGTTGTGTTCATCGGCTCTTGCACCAATGGCAGAATCTCGGATTTTCGCGCCGTTGCCCCCTACCTCAAAGGGCGTAAAGTGGCAGCCGGTGTGCAGGCCTTGGCAGTGCCCGGCTCTCAAATGACAGCCCTGCAGTGCGAGGCAGAGGGCATTGCAGACATTTTCCGGGCGGCCGGCTTTGAATGGCGCTTGGCCGGTTGCTCTATGTGCTTGGCCATGAACCCCGATAAACTGCAAGGAGACCAAATTTGCGCCAGCACCAGCAACCGCAACTTCAAAGGGCGCCAAGGCAGCCCCACAGGGCGTACATTGCTCATGAGCCCGCTGATGGCCGCCGCCGCCGCTGTTACCGGCACCGTGGCGGACCCGCGCGAAGTGTTCGGCATACCGACCGAGAGTTTATCCACCGTTAATTGCTAATCATCCCCACGCTCATGCCCCTCAACAAAATTACCAGCATCTGCGGAAAAGCCGTACCCGTAGTAGGTGCAGATATGGACACGGACCGCATCATCCCTGCCCGCTTCCTGAAATGCGTTACATTTGATGAACTGGCCGGCACCATGTTCTACGATGAGCGTTTCCATGCAGACGGCAGCTCCAAAGGCCACGCTATTGATGCCCCGCAACATGCAGGTGCCTCTATCATCTTCGGCGGGGAAAACTTCGGCTGCGGGTCCTCCCGCGAGCATGCACCGCAAGCCATCAAACGCAGCGGCATACGCGCCATTGTGGCAGAGTCTTTCGCGGAGATATTCTTCGGCAACAGCTCCGGCATCGGCATGCCCTGCGTTTGCGCAGCACACGATGCCCTGCAACAAGCCATCCGCATTGCAGAAGAAGCCCCGGAGACCCGCTGGACGCTCGATTTAACAAGCATGACCCTGAGCTGCCCCCAAACCACCATCGCTATCTCCATGCCGGCAGAGCCCCGCGAGGCCCTAATGCAAGGGCGCTGGGATGCCGTGGTAGAGCTCATGAATGCGCCGGAAGCCGTAAAAGCCTTGGCAGCCGCATTACCCTGCCCGTCTTCTTCTCTGTAAAACACACGCCTCGTATGCTCGCCCTCATCTCACCCCTGATAACGCACGGTATTATCGACAATACCGTACAGGGGCTTATCGACCTGCGCTTTTGGTGCACGGATGAAAAAGAGCCTTTACATATACGGCTCGGCGGCGACTGCCTGCGAGATATAGCCGGCTGCCGCATCAAATTTACCAATCCTACACCAACACCGCTCAAGGACGAGCCGGAGTTGCTGCGCTCCCTGCGGCACGAGCCGCACCACTTCACGGCCGGAGACATCACCTTCTCTCGCAGAGTACCCGATGCAGATAACCGAGGCGCCATCAGCAATTACTTATATATCGAGTTCTTTGTCGATACCGACAAACGCATCCTGTTAGAGTTTAACACAGCCCGCTTCGAAATATCGCTCCCGCAATGGGAGCAAAGCTGGGAGGATGACAACGTGCAGCAATTGCTCAACAGAGATGCCCTGCGCGCGCATATACGCACCAATGTTGCACAATACAAAGGCCCCTCCCTACTGGCACTGCAAAACGGCATGCCACCCTGCCATTGGGATTATACCCTCAACCGCGCAGAGGCCTACATGGCCATTTACCCCTCCGTCCACGCCAAATACGGCCCGGAGCCCGGCGGCTATCTTTCTGCCGCCTACGTTATGGACCGGGTGGAGTTTTTAGGCAAACTGGCATCCGAAGACGAAGCCCACATGCCGCCCGATGAAGAAACCATGAGCAAAGATTGGGAGGTAACGGATTTTTTGAGCTCGGTACAGGCAGAAGCCGTACAACGCGCCATGCACCACAAGATGTTCAAAAACGCCTCTCGCATGACGATTTTGGTGCAGTCCCTGATAATCAACGGAGATGAAAGTGCCAAAGGCACAGCCAACGCCACGGTGTATCTGAACACCTACGCAGGGATAGTGTCTCACCTGCTGGCTACACTGCTGCTGACAGAAGAAAAGGAATTTGAAGAACTCACCATTGCCAGGCTCCACAAGCTTATCTTGCGGCTCGATGAGCTCGGAGACCACACCGGCATCTTCCCGGAAAAAACAGCAGCCGTCTTAAATGCAGCGGCACAAAAATTGCGCAACAACATGAGCAGCCTGTTAGAAACCCTGCACCGCTGATTTTTCTTTCCCCATCCCCTGCATCGCGTTTTCAAACTATGTACATGGCACAGGAGCGCCGGCAATATATCCTCCGCCTGTTAGAACAGCGCGGCCGTATTCGCTCTGCTCAACTTGCCGCAGAGCTTAATGTTACAGACGAAACCATACGCACCGATTTGGTAGCCCTGCAAAAAAAAGGCTTGCTCCGGCGCACCCATGGCGGGGCGGAATATTGCGTGCCCGATTTAACCGCCAACAGCGAACACAACAAACAGCGTGCCGATGTAGCCATGGCAGAGGCCGTTGCAGAGCGCATCCCCGCAGGCAGCTGCCTCTATGCGGACCCCTGCCCCTTTTGCCGCATTTTGGCCCAGGCCTTGGCAGATAAACCCTGCACCTTTTTAACTTGCTCCCCGCAATTTGCCCTGCACCTTGCCCCCAAAGCCCTGCCACACGAGCTCCTTTGCTGCGGCGGCAGATTAAATAAAGATGCTAAACTTTTTGATGAACGTGCCGCAGAAAGCTTCTTGCGTGCCAACCGGCCTCATTTTGCCGTTTTAAGACCACAAGCACTTACGGCTACGCACGCCGCCTACTACTCTGCCCCACAGGCACATTGGGCGGCCGCTGCGGCTCAATACGCGCAGGAATGCATCATCGCCATCCCCGCCGCCTCGCTTTATACCAACGCTCAACACAGCTTTACCCTACCACCCTTCCATTTGATTACGGAGGACAATTTGCCCCCCGGCTTTTCCGCCAAAAGCATCCGCACCATCCCCTACATCTCTGCAGAGCTTTTTACAACCGGAGACGATTTTGTATTTTAACCCCCGCCTGCCATACAGCAAATGGCGCACCCTGCCGTTGGGGCAAGATGCGCCATGAGTTTTAATGTAAAATTATTTCTTACTTGGCGGGAACAACCGGGATGGGTTGCTCTACGGGCTCTACGGGTTGCTGCTGCTGGCAGGATACGAGAGCGGCGGCCGTAAGGGCGAGAATAGCGATGGTCTTCATTACTGATACTGATTGGTTGGAATTGGTGATTGCCTCCCCATGAGGCTCTCTTCGCCTTTAAGATTACTTAATTTTTCTTGAAAATCAAGAAAAAAAATCAACTTTTCTTAAAAAAGTGCAAAATTTGACAAAATTTCGCTCAAAAAACCGCTTTTAAGCAACGGGGAGGCTTGATTTTTCTTCCGCAGATGCGTTTTAGGCTTGTGAGTCGGGCTCTGTGAGAGCAACCCACACATAACGTTTGAAAATCACTTTGATAGCAGCTGTAAGAGGCACCGCAACCAGCGCCCCCAAGACACCGCCGAAAACCAAGCTCCAGAACAACACAGAGAACATGACGGTCATATCATGCATTTTCATATTCTTACCCACAATTTTGGGCTGGAGAAACCAGCCGTCGAACTGACTGACAGAAAGAAAAATAATCGCAACAGCCAACGCCGGGCCGAATCCGCCCAAAGAAAACCACGCAATCAGAATAGCCGGAATACTGGTAAGAATCATACCAATATAAGGGATGATACCAAGAATGGCCACAGCGGCCGCAATTGTGAGAGCATAGGGAAGCCCCATAATCCACAGAGCTATCCCGATAAAGAAAGCATCTATCAAACTAACCAGCAACTGCCCGCGCACAAAAGCCACCACGTTCTGATTAATTTCGCTCAACGTTGCAACGATTTCATCTTTAAGATGAGAATTTCTCAACGGCAACACTTTATCCCAATTGCGCGCAATAGGCTCGGTCTCCAACAGAAAATAAAAGAGAAAAACCGGCACAACAATAATACCAACAACAACATACACCATACTGAACAAAACACGCCCACCGGCTGTTAACCATTCTGCACTCTTCGAAAGCAGGAAAGTGGAATGATGCTCCAACACATGGCGAACTTTCGTTTCATAATCTATGCGAGAAGAAGCCACCCCGGCGGCAGAATCGGCCGTAACGGAAGCCTCTATGCCCAGCTCGGTTTCCGACTGCTGCTCCGATGCCACGGCCACCTCGGGCACAGCTGCATCCGGAGCAGATGCAGTTTGATTTTTATCCACATTATTATACAAAATATCAACCACTTGCTGAAGCATAGCATCTTCCTGCAGCCATTTGCGCGTAGTAGCCACCACATCTCCGGCGATCATTTCGCGCTTATCGTACAAATCCTTAGATTGATTGATTAACGGGGGAATAATGCACAAACAAAGCCCCAACACCAACAACAATGCACCAAACATCACAATCAAAACGGCCCACACACGCCGAACCACCTTCTTTTGCAACCTTATTACCAGCGGATTAAGCAAATATGCCAATATCCCCGCTATCAGCACCGGCAACAACACGGCCTCCAACGCAGCAAAGCACTTAACCATCCCGTATGCACAGGCACTTGCCAACACCACAATAAAAGATAAAGACAACAGGCTCAGGGCAGTCCACATCACACGCTGTTGCAACACCGTTGGGTACTTCTTTTCAGGCTCGCTCATACCTTCATATCGTACACGGCATCCGTGTGACTGTCAACCGGAAATCCCCCATCAACAACGCAAAAAATGCATAAAATTGTAAATTTAGTCTTGCATCTTATTCATAAGTTGGTATCATACCCGCACCTCTTTAGGTCGATTTGCCGCAGCCACGAAAAATCAACCCACTAACAAGAGATACACGACAATGAGCGAAATCAACGTCAACGACTTCAAAATCAACGAGAAAGACACCGGCTCCACCGGTTATCAGGTTGCAGTACTCACCAAGCGTATTGCTCACCTCACCCAACACTTGGCTGCCAACAAGCACGACCACGCCTCCCGCCGTGGCTTGCTGATGATGGTGGCTCGTCGCCGCAAGCTCCTCGATTATGCCAAGCGCACCAACCCGGCACTTTACGAAGACCTGCGCGCACGTCTCGCACTTCGCCGATAATTCGCGAGGTGATTGGTTAGAAGCTAAATCAATTCACAAACCGCCCCGCAGGAAGGTCGAAACCTGCGGGGCGATTTCGTGCCCGCTCCTTACACTCTTTGGCAAAAAAATCCTCAAGCCATAGGCAAACGAAACCACTTGCAAACAAAAGAGCATACAAGCCAAAACATGAATAATGACAATATGGTTCATGATGGCATAATACAAAAAAGCCGGAGAAACAGGTGACTCCACAAAGGGCAGTACATCTTCCATCCCCGGCAAGAGCGATTTAACAAAAAAAGACTGAGCATGCCAATATAAAAAGTGAAATGCATCGGATTTTTTTCACCTGTTTTTTTCATAATGTTGTACCTCCTCGGGAACTACACTGCGCCCCCTGCACGCTTCGCGGCTTGATAGCCGCCATAACCTTTAATTCGCGTCCCCCGTGAAGGGGCGACGAAGCAGTGGTCGTGCGGTCCCTTGCCGTAGGAGTTTCAATTCACGCCCCCGTGAGGGGGCGACCACCGGCTACATACAAGCCACCGCCGACATCCTGTTTCAATTCACGCCCCCGTGAGGGGGCGACAACACCAGAAGGCGGTAGGTGCTCGCTTAAATCGGTTTCAATTCACGCCCCCGTGAGGAGGCGACCGCGGCAACGGTAAAGCTCTTGCCGCTCTGACGGCGGTTTCAATTCACGCCCCCGTGAGGAGGCGACGCCTACCGTGTCGGACTTTTTCGCCGACATTGTTTGTTTCAATTCACGCCCCCGTGAGGAGGCGACTTGGGGAGATATGGAAGATGCGGGGCTGCCGATGTTTCAATTCACGCCCCCGTGAGGGGGCGACGCTACCATGCCGCATCGCTTGACCGTCTCGCCACCGTTTCAATTCACGCCCCGTGAGGGGGCGACCGGTTTTTTCCAGACCAGATTATTCAAGAGCGAAGTTTCAATTCACGCCCCCGTGAGGGGGCGACTTCACGGCGACAAGCTGCACCGCGCATTACACACGTTTCAATTCACGCCCCCGTGAGGGGGCGACTTCTGCTTGCGCATACTGCTGAGGATTCTCTGCCTTGTTTCAATTCACGCCCCCGTGAGGGGGCGACACCCCGCCAAAATAAAACACCCCGGCACGCTGGAGTTTCAATTCACGCCCCCGTGAGGGGGCGACGCGAGCACTCCAGCCGCACCTACCGCCACATGATAGTTTCAATTCACGCCCCCGTGAGGGGGCGACTGTGCCAGGATGACACGGTGGCCGGGCTGCCGGAAGTTTCAATTCACGCCCCCGTGAGGGGGCGACCCGCCGGGCTCTGCCATTTTTGCTTACTACCTATGTTTCAATTCACGCCCCCGTGAGGGGGCGACTTCCTCCTGCCATTTCTGCACTTTTGCCAGGGAGTTTCAATTCACGCCCCCGTGAGGGGGCGACAATCCCAAACCGCCATACTCGCATGAACGCTAGAGTTTCAATTCACGCCCCCGTGAGGGGGCGACCCTCGCCGTACAAAATCTTCTCCCATCGCCCGCGTGTTTCAATTCACGCCCCCGTGAGGGGGCGACCCCCCGCGACATGTCGGGCTACACCGCCACGGGTGTTTCAATTCACGCCCCCGTGAGGGGGCGACGATGCCTGCCGGCCATTCCGCGAGCATTTTGACGTTTCAATTCACGCCCCCGTGAGGGGGCGACCAGAGGGGTGTGGGGTCGGGGGCTTCCGTCTCCGGTTTCAATTCACGCCCCCGTGAGGGGGCGACCGGAGCCGGAGCCGGAAAATGGGTCGAGGACGGTGTTTCAATTCACGCCCCCGTGAGGGGGCGACGCCAACGCTCGGTCGCGAGATAATCGTAGGTGTCGGTTTCAATTCACGCCCCCGTGAGGGGGCGACCGTCGAGCGGGTAATTCCGGCAATATTTTTATGGTTTCAATTCACGCCCCCGTGAGGGGGCGACGATGCCTGCCGGCCATTCCGCGAGCATTTTGACGTTTCAATTCACGCCCCCGTGAGGGGGCGACCGGAATGAAGCCACGCGAATTGCAGGAGGTCGAAGTTTCAATTCACGCCCCCGTGAGGGGGCGACAGAAGGCAGATGCACGCGGCGTTGACCGTTCCAAACCAGTTTCAATTCACGCCCCCGTGAGGGGGCGACACAAGCGCGATTTCAACTCCAACAAATCAATACAGTTTCAATTCACGCCCCCGTGAGGGGGCGACTACGCCCACGCGATTTTCCGGTTTTGCCTAGCATGGTTTCAATTCACGCCCCCGTGAGGGGGCGACGTGGTCGGCTCCCGGTTGACGTTATCCCAGCCAGTTTCAATTCACGCCCCCGTGAGGGGGCGACGTAAGTGAGTGTGTAGCCTATGCGTTCGACAAAGTTTCAATTCACGCCCCCGTGAGGGGGCGACCTGGTACAGGCAACCGCCGATGACTTACACCGAAGTTTCAATTCACGCCCCCGTGAGGGGGCGACGCCAGCAAGCCGGCACCTATGCCCCGCAAACGGCGTTTCAATTCACGCCCCCGTGAGGGGGCGACCATGGGTATCAATCTCAACAATATCCCCCTTGCGGTTTCAATTCACGCCCCCGTGAGGGGGCGACGCTTTAACCTTTTGTAAAAGCAGTGGCTGCGTTCAGTTTCAATTCACGCCCCCGTGAGGGGGCGACGCACGAAAAATGTGTAAAGTGTCCTTGCAACGAGGGTTTCAATTCACGCCCCCGTGAGGGGGCGACTTTTAGGTGATATGAACAATTTTTATTTTGAGCAGTTTCAATTCACGCCCCCGTGAGGGGGCGACCATGCAGACGCCATTTGCCATGCGGCGGAGGTAGGTTTCAATTCACGCCCCCGTGAGGGGGCGACAACAACATTATTTTACAATACAAGATTAGTAAAAGTTTCAATTCACGCCCCCGTGAGGGGGCGACCCCTGCCGACTTGTGCCGACTTGTGCCGATGCCCTGTTTCAATTCACGCCCCCGTGAGGGGGCGACCGGTAGTCTCCTGTTGTGTTTTCACTTGCTGGGTTGTTTCAATTCACGCCCCCGTGAGGGGGCGACTGCGGAATTGTATCAAATTGAAACAGAATTAGCAAGAGATAATTTTGCGCGAAACGCAAAATTTCTCATACAAATCAAACGATACCGCAGCAAATAACAAACATACAGGATTATGTCAAACGTACAAATACAAGGTATTTCGATTTTTGCGCGAAAGGGCTAAAAAAACAAAACAGCTTGAGGTTCGCGGAGAACCAAGAAGGGAGGGGCTTAAAGAATCAACGGAGCCGTCACATCAAGAGACTTTTTAGCCCCTATGTGAATCACTTTATCATGCCCGAGTTTACCTAAGGGATAAAACCTAAGACTATCCACAGACGGTTCAATGATTTGAGATAATCGATGTTTCAACATTTGAAACACTTCATATGAAAGTTCGCACTCAAAAACGGAATTTTGAACACGAACCCCATAGTTTTCACATTCTCGGGCAACATGGCGTAGGCGCTTTCGACCACTCGGCGTTGATGTAGAAACATCATAAGAGATAAGATACAACATACAACAAAGATGCCATTATTTCCAAACCATGGGTGGGTACGCATTTAGTGCACCACGAATATGTTGAGCGAGGAGGCGAGCCTGAATATGCGGTAACATACCCATGGTAATTTTTTCTTTAAGAAAAGGGTGGAAAATCATCTCGGCTTTGCGCTCCTGCCATGCAGTTAAAACAACTTTTCGCGCATCATCTCGCAAACGAACACCTCCGGAGTGCTCAATCTGGAAATCATTGCGTTTGAGTTGACGCCTGTTCAGTAAGGACAAAACAAGACGCTCTGCCAAAGGGGCGCGAAACTCCTCCATCAAATCCAGAGCCAAGCCTGGGCGCCCGGGACGATCCTTGTGCAAAAGACCCACTGCAGAATCGAGGCCAACAGCCTCCAAAGCAGATTTACAATCATTTGAAAGTAAAGAATAAACAAAAGACAGAAGTGCATTTACCGGATCTGTAGGAGGACGGCGATTACGGGATTCGAAAGAGAAGTCGGCAGGTATAATCAAATGTGAAAAGATAGAAAAATATCGTTCGGCGGCATGGCCTTCGACCCCCAATAGTTCAGCATGAGAAGAAGCGCGCCGTGCACAGCGTACAGATACAGCAAGCTCTACAACAACGGGAGCAAGAATACGTTCAAGCTCGTTATGATCCCTCGCTATACGCTGCAAAACAGTACGAGAATTAAGTATTTTAGCTGCTATCATCTCTTTTGCCACACATAATGCATCCTGCGGATTATCAGCCAAACGATATTGCTGACGCCGCAGCAACACATTACCATGCGTAAAACCGCTCACATTACACAATAAACGGCCACGAGGGTTACAAAACGCCAAGTGTATCCCCCTCTCTGCGCAAGCCGCCATCAAGGCGGGGCTTGCACCAATATTCCAGCCGAAAGTTTGTATAGCCTCAAGATTGACAAGGGGCAATCTCAACAAGCGTTCGCCATGCAAAGATACGGCCACAGTCTCGCCATCCAAGGAAAGCCATGTATCCTCCTTTGTAACGTATAGAGTATTGAGGTATTTTTTCATTTTTACGCTTCCGGCAAATTATCAAATACGGAATTGTTATATGCAGCAGCATTATGCTGCCACGCTGTCGGCAAACAAATATCCAGCAAGGAGCATGCTTCGCAGCCGCTTTGGCGCACAACAGGCGGTATATTGCAGCTTTTCAACATTTGACGCGTTGCCTCAATGGTCTGTATAGTTAATGCTCTAAGTTCCGTGCTAAGAATTACCGACGTTCTTCGCCGAACAGCACGGTAAAACAAAAAAGCTTCCGGAATGTGGCATTGGTGCATTTCCTCCAAACACAGAGCCTGAGCACATAGTTGGATTTCATCAGCCTTGTGCGTTGCAGGCCTACCATGTTTATATTCTACGGGGACGGGAAGTTCGCCATCTACCGTAGGGTGATATTCGACAACATCCGAGAGTCCGCTAATACCATATTGAATGCTTTTGAGAGGAACAGAGCGAGCGACGCGGACACCGTGTATGGCAGAGCCATACGCAGAATCCACTCGCTCATGTTCAATTTTGCCGAAAGTGGTCAATACGTTTTCCGCCCACTCCCTTTCTGTATGTATAAGAGCACATTGCCGGGGACAAAAGGCAAAATGTTGCAGAGCAGAAAGCGAGACATATTCCTCTTCGGCAAACATATCGGAAATCAACAATTTATTTCCTCTATTGTAATTCCTTCGGGTACGACGGCAGAATCGATTAGGATGTCATAATCAGCCACGCAACGTGGGGATTCTACACCTGATTTTCTGGCAACTTTCAAAGCTTCGTAAAGTTTGTGAGCCGGAGCATTTCCAAGCTGACTGCTATGACGGAACAGAATTAACTTACGCACAGCCATAGAACCGGCAGGACGTGCCGCCGAAGCGTCAAAATCAAACATATGGATTAGCGATTCTATAAGAAGCTCCAAGTCAGATTCTTCAAAGCCGGTCTGCGTTGCTAAAAAGGGATTTACTGTTCCCTTTACCATATAGAGAGCATAGGGAATGGTATATTTACGCCCCATAGTACGTTCTTTTTTAGCATCCTCCTCTTTAGTCACAGCGCAACGCGTTACCGCAATTTCAGCAGGGATTACCGGGTCATAAGAACGAGCAAAGGAAAGCTGCACGGGACCGCGAACTTGCCCACAGTTACACACGGTTCCTCCCGTTGACATAACGGCTCCGAAGGTACGAATATCATAGAAATTGCGACACATCCAAGCCTTAGCTTCTTCCGGGGTTGGTTTGGCACCCTCAGTCTCCAATGCAGTGTATGAGCGCTGTTGCTGGCGGTTCAATATGGCGTTTTCCCGCACATAGATTTCATAGGGAGGCTCATTGTTGCGTGTTAGCTGCACATAATTACGTATTTTGCGCTTCAGGCAAACATCGGTAACAATGCCATGGCAGGTTTCGGCATCCTGACGCGGCATATTACCGGCATCCGGATCTCCATTCGGGTTGGCATCCACTGCGTCAAAGAGCAGGATAAAGTCAATTTTGTTCATATGTATTTGTATTTGTTTGGGTTAAAGAGATGATTCCTTATGTGAATAAAAATCCTGGGTCTGGTGATAAAAACCTAATGCAAAATAAGACTGCTCAGATAAATTAAGCCTTGCAGGAATTTCCGTCAACGGGGCGAGCACATGCTGAAGTAGCTTTTCTCGTTCAATCCGTATACCGACAGGAAGTTTTGCCATGTGGTGACGGTGTAACTTCAAAATGCGGGGAAACACATTGCGAGGCGATGTGGAAGCAGATGCATAGTAAGCCTCCTGCAATGTGCGATTAATCTCATGCAAAGCATCAGATTGAGTTTTCTGCAATATTGCAAAAGTTCTTCCGAGCAAATAGCCGGGGTGTGTATTATCATTATCTAACATGGTTGTAATGGATTCGTTAGGAAATTTGCGAATAAGCCAAGCCTTCAGATACGAGCAGCGGACATAATTGACATGATAATCCACTCTCATACGCCGAAGCATTGCTGTAGCGATAGCATCCGGGTACGGTCGGGCAAATAAAATGGCTCGCATGAGAGCCCCGCCATAAGAAGGCGGCACATCTTTTGACTCCCGAGCCGTTTCTCGCAGTATCTGATAAGGGGAAATAAACTCCGGGTCCTTGAAATTGCCACCTCGCCTCTGAAGACACATAGCACGATAATGAGCTGCCATATTTTCCACAAATTCGCCAAATGTGGATTGATGGTAAAAGCGTACAGACAGCCGAGCTGCATTCGGAGAAAGCCCCAAGATATGAAAATTCACAGAATCTGCATCTGGCAGCGCGAGAGACATATTTTTTCCTGCTGCAACGATTTCTAAGATTTTTCTAAGGTGCTGAGTGAGATTTTCATCCTGCGCGGCCGGTTCTACAGAAAATTGTGCAAGCGTCTCGAGGAATAAAGCGGATTCAGCCTTAGGGGCATCGGTCCAGAATACAGTGGTAGCATCACCAATTCGCAAGCGATTTTTGCCGGAAGCTAACAGATAGTTAAGCGCATTACAATATGCAAATGCTGCAGCCGGAGAAACAGGTGAGTTAAAGCTTTGCTCTTTACCGTATGATTCAAAAGACTTACAATTAAAGGACACCAATTTGGCACCCGAGCTCTGAGCATCTGTTACACCCTTTATAGACGGCTCATGCAGAGCTGCCACCGGACCATACTTTCCGGTTACAAGGCACATACCTTCTGCAGTGGCAGCCTTCGCCCTATCCGTTCGCCAATTACAGTGCCCGGTGGCTTGCCACCATTGAACAACTCTCTCTTCCTGATGAACATCTTGCGAAGTCCCGATTATGCGAAACACCCCGTTTCCGGTATACAAATCTTTATTATTAAAAAGATTGGCACACATGTCAGGCGTCCACTTTTCCAGAAAGCGGCATACGGCAGAATAAGCAGGGCTATTCACATCTGTTTCTACCTCCAGATGCTTACGACGAAACTCTGCGAAATACTCATACGCCCTCGCCTTAACCTCTTTACAACCGAGAAGATATGCTGCATTATCCCACAAAAAGCACGGATTCACACCGGAGCCGGACGGTTTCGCTTCCCCGGGCAACATAAGTTCTGCCGCCACCGAGGTGAGCTTCCCTTTAGCTCCTCGTGGCTGCAACATTCGCGCATCTTCTATACGCACAACATCCCCTAGCGGCGTTATAACCACACGAAAACTAACCTTCTGTACACTCCAGCCCATGCGAGGTAAATCAGCACCTCTCGCTTGCAACAAATGATATAATTTATACAGATTGTTTAATACCATACATTTAAGATAAAGTTTGCGTTATTGACGGAATATTCAGCACGCCATTACAGAGCTCAGCAAAAAAGAAATGCGGAGTTACAGTTAACTTGCGTCCGGTATGAGCACAAATGACCTTACCATTCTTTGGATCCGGTTTATATACAAGGTCATGCAACATTAGCCCCAATATTTTATTGCGTTGGTCAGCCGGTAATTCATCCTGTAGAGCATCTCCATCACTCGCTAGCTCAAACATGGCGGGAAATTCTCGTGTTCCGAAATATGGCTGATGGAAACACTGCCCGGCAGATGCTCGTCTCTTAAATATTTCCAAATGCTTTGTAGCTGCATGTATTCCCTCTTCTTCCTCCAACACCTTTACATGAGCTTCGATAACGTAACTCACCCGGTGCAATACAGTAGCAGATCGCTGCTGCCGATTTTCCTCTATGGCGCAACCCAGGGTTGCGGATTTACGCCCGAGCACCACATCTGCAGACGGAATAACAACTTTATTGCTTAGCTCATTGCGACGAATTTGAGTAAACCGTATAGGAGCCAATACGCGAATTCTATCTATCACCCACTCAAATTGAGGTTTCCAATAGATTGCGCTCAGTATCCCCCGCGCTGCAGATGGAGTCATCACCTCATAACTCACTCGCTCGGACTTGAGCTCCGGCCGAGTAAAACAAGCATATTCTCCCCACACATGTAATGATATTCCGTATGCCATACAGATATTAATATACTACTTTTTCTAATTAATATAATATAAAAATCACAAAACGTAAATTTTTTCTTCATCGGGGCTACGCAGAAGCCCCATTTCCATGTCGTACATCCCGGGGTCATCCAGCATATAAATTTCTGCAGCACTGTGAATACAATCCTTGGAGAGCTTCTTCCAATCACCCTCGTATACTGTCACGGAAAACTGCTGCACCCTACGATACATCTCTCGAGTTGGCATGGCTCCGATTCTCTGCAATGCCAAAAGTTCTACACGCAACTTCTCAGCATCTTCCCCAAACGGCATTAACAAAGAGCGCCCGGCATCATCAATCATACGGAAATCTGCTGCCATCCGCACAAAATCCCATACAAAATGAGACCTCATACCCTGTAGACATGTTGCCATTATCCCGCGAGAGTCCCATTTATTCCCGGCTTCCATCCTGCTATAATACATACGGAAGTAGGCATCCACCAGCTCAGGGGAGAAGATATCGGCCTCCTCCTTACCCCACACAACATCCTCCAAAGCATACGCAGCATTACGCATTTCCACAAAATTGCCGGGTAGCTCAAACTCCGACTCTGCAGCCTCATAAGCAAACACTTGCCCTAAATCCGCCTCACCGTGCCTATTACAACGCCCGGCCGACTGAGCCAGAGAATCCAAACCACAACGCGCACGGTACACTACGGGGAAAGAAACGTCTACCCCGGCCTCGACAACCCTGGTAGAAACCAGCACCACCGGTTCGCCCTTCTGCAAACGTTGGCGCACGACTGCCAACACCTTCCGGCGATGAGCCGGGCACATTCTGGCGGAAAGATGAAAAAGGCCCTCTGCACCGCTTGCTCGCAACAATTCAAAAAGGGCTTGTGCCTCTCGCGTTAAATTTACAATAAAAAGAGCAGATTTGTGAGGCAGTTGCATAAAATGCTCCACAAGCATGGGCTGACGCATAGCCCCCAAACGCTGCACCTGCACTCGTTTCATCTGCGCTGCCAACAAATGCTCAAATTCTACCCCTAGCAAACTACGCAATTCGCCCGGTTTCCAACCTATCGTAAACACCCCCTCATTTTCAAACGCAGGCTGTGTAGCTGTACACAACAAAAGAGAACACCCATACCCACGCTGAAGCTCACGCAGTACGGCCAAGCACGGAGACAACACATGCGGCGGCAAACTCTGCACCTCATCAAACACAATCACCGACCGAGCAATGTTATGAATCTTACGACATCGCTTATTGCGTGCGGCATACAAGGATTCAAAGAATTGCACAGAGGTGGTCACTATAAGCGGAGCTTCCCAATTTTCCGTTGCATAGCGACTATGTTCCGATTCCGTCTCCTCGGCGACAGAAGAATGATGCTCCACCACATTCTCCGCACCCAAAACAGCCCGAAACTCATCCGCAGTCTGCTCAATTATACTGGTATAGGGTATTACATAGATTACACGATCCAAACCATGAACCGAGGCATGCTTCAAGGCATAACTCAAAGAAGAGAGAGTTTTGCCTCCTCCCGTCGGCACATTCAGACGCAGGCATCCGGGCTCTGCCTCGGCAGCTTGATAACACCGCGAATGTATCTGTTTTCGAAGCATATTTATACGCCCTGTTGCTACTTGCTCACGCTGTAGCAAAAACTCCTCTAAACGTTCACTCAGCTCGCCAAGCGTAAGAAAAGCACCTGCATTCCGCGCAAGCGCACGCTCCGGCTGCATAAATTCCTCTGTTGCCAGCCAATCCGCATCCACCAAACAAGAATGCAACATACGCACCAACAACATAATAACAACGCTAAGCTCCATTTCATTTGTCGCACCGTCTGTTACCGGAAGCGACAATGCCTCCGGCTGCCTCAAACTCTGTGGCATAGCGGCTATCACTTCATCATCAATCGGGTAATGAACCAACTCGCCATTAAACATCCTGATACCATCCTGCAATCCGCCGTGGTGTCCCATAAAAGCGTATGCCAAAAGGCGGCTACACAGACAACCCTCATTCTGGAGAAAGAAAGCCGCTGCATCTTGTTTGTGAGAAACGGACGCAGCTTTCCCCAACAAATATTGTTGAAACTGCGTCTTAGCTTTCCCCATATCATGATACATAGCCAACGCACGCAACCACTTATCCGCATCTTTCAACCGATGCGCAAACACCGCCCCCCAACGAAGCGCAATAGAGGTTGTCCGTTCTGCATGTCCTGTATCTCCGTACAATGGTTCCCACGCCTCTATCGGGCTGTTTTCTTTCGTATGAGCATATACTGTATTCATATCTCAACTTGAGGTAGTTGTATTCAACTATTCCAACCTATCATATATTCCGCATGTCAACAACATTTTTTCGCGGATTGACTTTTATACCCCTACATAGTAAAATGAATGCGGCGAAGCCCCCACCGGGCAACGAGAATTGAAACTAATTGATACATGTAATATTACAAATGGCACTTCAAACGGAGGTGCCATTTGGCATAGAGCAAACATGACATCAGAAAGAACTAAACTCACATCACATCTGAATTGACGATTATTCAGCGATGCGATTCAGCTCTTTGCGGCAATCGCGATCAAAATATCGGCTGCCACCTGAGCATCAATCAAACGGATGACATTATCCTCTTGTTTCCTGCGCGAAAGGAAATTGGCATTCCCATACCAAACAACGGAAGCATCCACTACGACAAAGTGCTCGTGGAGAGAACGGAGAGACTTAACTTCTATTCCTTGAGATTTCATCCGTGCTATGATATGGGCCACTTCGGCGCGGCGCTCGGCAAAACATTCTGCCGCGAGTGTCAGCACACAGATTGAAACACCGGCAGAAAGAATCGAGGGAGCAATGGAGCACAACCACCCTGCACCTGTTTTATGAAGCATAGGAGAAGATATAACGATCTGCCGATGCGCCGCCAACAAATCTTTTTCGAGAGCGGCTTCGTATTGCTCAGCATCGTAAAAACAAGAGGCATTTTCTTCCTCAAAAAGCGCACCCATTGAATAAATGCTGTAACCTATCTTTTTATAAGTTCTCAACCGTTTGGTATACATGCGGTCAAAAACACGCACACGCATATCGACGTAATCATAGATCATTACGTCTTGCTTCCCGTCAAAATCGCGATGTAAGCGTCCGGCATATTGCTCTACATTACCCGCCCATGAAATAGGGGTTGCAAGCAGAAGCGTGTCTAACCGAGGGTAATTAAACCCTTCTCCTATGTATTGGCCGATAGCAATCAGAATGACAGATTCGTGAGGAGGAACTGCCAACAAAGCCGCACGCAGGCTCTCTCGCGCTTTTGTATTTCGCCCGCCCTGCAGTAGAAATACATGTTGAGCTTTGCCCTGCAAACATTGAGATAAATACTGAGCATGGCACTTGTATTTCGTCAAAATCAAGGGTGTTCTGCCCGATGATAAACACGCGACGGCATCTTGTATAATAAGTTGATTGCGCACGGTATCATTAACCAAATCCTGATAGAGCTGATGAATTGGTGCACTGTCTCTGAAACAAACGAACTGCGTAAAGCGAGGGTACACCAGATGACGTATACCTTGCATTTCTGCTCGTTGGCGCGCAGTAAATTTATAACGTATGGGACCAAACAGCATCAGGACCTTTTGCTCCATCCCATCGTCCCGTTTCGGCGTTGCCGTAAGCCCATAAACGTATTTTGCCGTAATAGCATTCAGAACCTGCTGAGCTTGAAATGCTGCAGCATGATGACATTCGTCCATAATCACCATGCCGTAGTCGCGCACAAGTGCTTTGACAGCATCGTCACTTACTAATGACGGTAACATGGCCACATCCACTAATCCGCCTAAAGAATTATGGGCAGCAAATAAGCGGCCCACGTGTTTTTTACGTTTTCTGATTCTACCGGAAGGTGTTGTATACTCCGGAAGGGGCATATCAAAACGCAAAAAACGCTCCAAATCATCCACCCAATTTTTCATAATCTCGCGATTATGAACCAGAATCAGCGTGTTGACCTTGCGCGCAGCTACCAAATAAGCCCCTACGGCTGTTTTTCCGAATGCTGTGGCTGCTTGCAAAATGCCCATATCATGCTGCAACATGGCATCTGCCGCTTTTTGCTGCTCCGGATACAGATTTGCCGCAAACTGAACCGATAATTCTCGACCTTGGGTTCGAATATCCTCATACTGCAATTTTATGTCGGCATCCGTTATCAATTTCAGCAATTGCTCTCTTTTACCACGAGGTATGCCAATATACGCTTCGTCTTCTGTATAACACGGAATAATACGCGATAATCCTTTGACGGAAAAGCCCATAGCTCTATTGCGGTAATATAATGGATTACGAAATGAAGCAAGCCGCCTTAAAACGTTGCGAAAGCGAGGCTTTAGATTATCCGTTCGGAAATACAGCATGGAAGAGTCCACAACACGCAACGAACCTTCTACATCTATTGCCTGCAAGATAAACTGTGGTGCTTTCCATGGCTCATGGGAGTCATCCCCGGACAAAACGGACAACTCGCCCATCTCTCCATTGCACGTCCACTGATTGATTTTTTCGAGAACAAATGCGGCAGGCAACTTACGAACTTGTTGTAAATGAGCCCATTGATCTGGATACGGTTGCCAACAAACGTCTACAAAAGCGCTATTCCCTTTCAATAACGCACGCCCTTGTAAGGGCAAAGCGATTAAATTACCCAGCCCACCTTCGGGCATATGGTCTTGTGCGGGCAACATACGATCATACGATAAAAAGGTCTTCTGGTTAACAAATTCCGCCCCTTTTGTCAACAATGCCGCGCCAAATTTTCGAGCATCTTTCGCCGGAATGTTTTCTTCAAAAAACAGCCAAACATGCGCGCCGCTGCCGGAGCGGGAACGCTCCACCAAGGCATCAATATTGAGCTGCTTACATATTTCTGCCAACGCAGCCACTTCGGACTTCCAATCAATCGGAGCCTCGTCGTCGTGGCAATCGAAATCGAACACCAAAAAATGGCAAGTTTCATCTTCCAACAGCGGATAAATACCTATAACATCGCGCCCATCTTCCAACTCGCCCTTTAAATGTCGCATTAATGTACGTTGGGTCAGCGAGATCCAACAGCGATTCTCACACTCCATACAACGCAACTTTCGTCCGTCTCGGCGAGGACACTTCCCGGCTACCCAAAAGTTTTCACAAACGGGATAATAGACGCCACGGCCATCTTTATTAACATTCCGCCGGCTATATACATCCTTCCTTCCCTTAAAATAAGAATACAAGACTCTTGCATGCCCGGCCGTTATCTCCGGCATCAAAATCTGAGGAGCATCGGACTCTTCCCCTTCCGCATCTTGAATATCTACAATTCCATGCCTAGATAATAACAACGTTAATCGCTGTACCTCATCCTGAAGTTCTTTAATGCGAGAACGCAAACGAATCAACTCATCCCCCGCATCCTCACCGATAACTTCTGACATTTATTCTAACAACAATTACTCGTATTTTAGGCAATCATTGCAATACTCTTAACTTCGATTGCGACTCATTGGCCTCCACCATCAACGGCACATACGACTTCCGCTGAAACATCGGCTTCATCATCCCCTCATCCCGCGCATAAACATACGCTAACTTTACTATAGATACAATATATATAACTTCACCAAACAGTTGTCCCCATGTTCCATCGCCCCAATAAAAAATTAAGACAATACCAGGAAATGATAATAATTGCATGTATATATATTCTTTACCATCCAGAAATTGTACTATTTTACACACCCTAAATACAAATACAAGCGCAATACTAAACCAAAACGACACTAACACTAAGCCGACAATGCCAACCCGATATATCACATTCAGCCATCCAGCATGCCAATTTCCATTTTCTGCAACTCGAATTTCGGGATTCTTTAATTTATTCATGGAAATCAGATACTCTGTACGTTTCAATTTCGACATATACATTTTATAACCGTCTCCCCATACATAATCTTTTATTACCCCTTTACGATTATCAAACGCATTTTCCCATAATTTATACCGAAAAAGCAATGAAGCGTCAGCTCCGAATTCAGCAGTTTCATTAACTGTAACCCCAGGAACCGATGCAATAGAACGCTGGAACGTATAAGGCAAGCGTTCCAGTACATGCAATTGAGAGAACATCACTAGCCCCCCCCACGCCAATATTGTCAAAAAGGCTATAAAAATTACTTGGCGATAAAAAACACTGATACACAAAATGAAACAGAAAGAATGAATTACATATAAGCGATGACCACTAAACAAAAATAACACACAACCAAACAACGCAAATGCCAACTTTAAGGGAGAGACAAGAACGCCAATCATAGAATACTTTGCTATAAAAAATTTTAAAATTATCATTCCTGTTGAAGCAAAAGCGGGATTCCTAATTCTGGCTCCTTTGCCAATATTATCTACCTCTTCAATTGCTGACATCTGTAATTCTGATGGAAATATCAGTTGCTTTATGATTACAACACACCCCACACAAAAACACAATATAAAAGACCATTTAAGTAATTTAACAACAACTTTAAAATCCATAGGAATCACACTTACAGCAATATAAAAAACTAAAGCACCTACGCACCACAAATAAACATCAGCACCATAGGCTATATTCCCCTCATCCGTATATGATACCAAAAAGTTAAAAGTGACCGGATTTAACACCCATGTATACAAAGTATAAGCAAAAATTAAAAACGTTGCAATATCTAACCATCTTACACTACGCCAAATAAATCGAGTAATACCACCAGAACTCATATATAGCCAATAAAGCAATATTAATCCAGCACAACCATAAGCAATAGGATAAGCACGAACAATATATACAGGCAAAACAGAAAAAATGGGAGGGAATAAAACTAATAACCACCAACTATTTTTACCTAAGGCAATTAATCCGAATGCACCCACTATCATAACGGTGGGAATAAGAGCTTCGGAAAGGCCGTCAGTAACGAAACTGCCGGCAATAAATGCAAATATTGCCAGCAGAATGAAAATAATAATTGATTTTATGGTACCTCCTTGCATATAAAAAGGGTTAGATATAGTTCAGCATCAAAGAGCGGAAGGAATTTCCTTACCTAACTCGGATGCCTTACGTCCCTTACCATCGCCGGCGATGCGTTCAAGCACAACATCTCTATAGCCCATGCCGCCGGGAATCATCGGCAATACATGCACATCGTGAGGCACCATGACGTTAAGAACATATGCCTCGTCAGAGGCCAACATTCTCTCGATAGCGGGCGCAAGCTCGGAAGGTTCTACAACGCGTTCGCATTTAATACCGAATCCGGCGCAAACTACGGGGAAATTCGGATAAAGGACATCCGGAGTATGATGGGTCGGGTCATACGTTTCGGTGGGGTCTGCCAAGAAGGTGTTGGCGCGATGAGAATCATATTTCAAATCTTCCCACTGCACTACCATGCCCAAATGCTGGTTATCCATAATAATGCACTTAATGGGCATATGTTCCGTACGAATTGTACCGAGCTCCTGAACATTCATCAGGAACGAGCCATCGCCGTCTATATTGATGACCGGCACATCCGGACGTGCCACATGTGCCCCCATGGCTGCAGGCAGACCATAACCCATGGAACCCAAGCCGCCGGAAGTAGAAAGTAATCTCGGTTTCTCGAATTTGAAGAATTGAGCCGCAAACATCTGGTGCTGACCTACCCCGGTACAAATGATGGCTTCTTGGCCTTGAAGCTGACGATAAAGCTCCTCTACAACAGATTGCGGTGCAATCTCATGCTCGCGTTTCTCATAACAAAGCGGATAATCTTTCTTCCACTGCTCAATAATTCCGAACCATTCCGGGCGGTGAGAAAGGGCATATTCGCGAACGTCACATCCTTCTGCAGCCAGCCTAGCATTCAAATAATCAAGTGCCTCTTTGGCATTAGCACGGATAGCTACGTCAACTTTTTTATTCTTATTCAGCTCTGCTGCATCATAATCAATATGAATAATACGAGCATGCTCGCAGAAAGTTTTGACAGCACCGGTAACACGATCATCAAAACGAGCACCAATGGCTAAAACAACATCTGCCTCATTGACCGTATTGTTCGCATAAACGGCACCGTGCATCCCCAACCAACGTACAGAGAGCGGATGGCTCTCGGGCATAGCGCCAATACCCATCAGGGTTGTTGCAACAGGGATTTGCATGCGTTCCGCAAATTCCTGCAATGCTGCAGAAGCATCGGCAATGACAACACCACCACCGGCATAAATAGCAGGGCGCTTAGCATTCTTCAATAACGGCAAGACAGCATCTAACTGAGCCGTGGGCAACGGCAACACAGGATTGTAACCGGGGAGATCCATCGGTGTATCAAAATCGGGAACAAAGGTACCTTCCTGGAAGTTCTTGGGGATATCAATCACAACAGGGCCGGGCCGCCCCGTACGAGCAATATAAAATGCCTCCTTGATGATACGCGGTATATCCTCCAGCTTAGTTACCAAATAACTATGCTTCACGATAGGAGCAGTCATGCCAAACACATCGGTCTCTTGGAAAGCCGAGCTTCCGATAAGCCCGCTGCCAACCTGAGCAGTAATGGCCACCATCGGAATAGAATCCAAAAAAGCATCGGCAATAGCCGTAATCATATTCGTAGCACCGGGCCCGGAAGTAGACATACACACACCAACCTTTCCGGTAACTCGGCCATATCCCTCTGCAGCAAACGCCCCGCCTTGCTCATGGCGAGGAAGAATTGTGCGAATGGACGGTTCATGGCTCAAAGCCTGATGCATAGGCATGCTGGCACCACCAGGGTAGGCAAACACCACCTCCACTCCTTCTCGGACAAGGCTTTGCACCAGGGCTTCTGCCCCGTTCATCATTTTCGCGGAGTTCTGTTGTTCTGCATGGGAAAGGCTCATACGTTGTATATTGTGGTAAAAGTGAATATTAAACAGGTATTTAACCCTAGGCGGGGAAATTGTACCAAAGCTCTGACGATTTGAAAAGTTTTTTTTTGATAAATCAGACGAAAAGAGCTCAAATATCGCATCATGACACATTCCCACCTCTACAATCACGCACCGCAAGCTAAAATACACCTCATGAAACTATCGATACGCATTTTATTTTTTCTATGCACCATCTTCAATCTCTCTGCAGAAACCATCGTTATAAAAATGCCGGAGGTCACCGTATCTTCATGGCTTCAGCAACCCGGGCAGCTCATCCTATACAAGTTCAACTCTAAAGAACATCGGCTGCAAGTGATAGATGCCCCTAACTCCAATCTCAAAGAAGCCATGATTCAATTCCGGTGCGAAGCCGGTGTAAACGGGGGCTTCTTCGAAGCTGGTAACCATAAAAACCCTATGGGGCTACTCATACAAGATAGCACCATTCTTTCAGAAATTCACACTCAAGGATTCTGGGCAGCCGGAATCGTATATGATACGGGGCACGATATCCGGCTTGAACGAAAACACAAGCTCAGCACCACCCCCCGCAATATGAAGCAAGCACTTCAATCCGGCCCGTTTTTAGTGGAAAATGGTCAAATTGTTAAAGGATTAAATAACACGAAAGTCGATAGAAGAACCTTTATCGCCACAGACAACAAAGGCAATTGGTGCATAGGCATCTGCTCCCCACTCAGCTTACAAGCACTCGCAGAATGGCTTGCCGCTTCACCCAAAGAATTGGAATTCAGAATCGACAGTGCGCTGAATCTGGATGGTGGCTCATCATCCGGGCTTTACGCACCTGGTCTTTATATATCCTCGCTAAAAAGTGTGAGAAATTATCTCGGAATCACAAAACGAGCAAAATTACATTAGACCTCACATGAATCATCCGGCAGAGGTTGCGCTCCCTCCCCGATAACAGACACCTCGGAACCAAGAGAAAGCAATAAAGCCAATTCATTTACATCTGCAGCCTTCAATTGAACAAACGGAGCATTAACAGCTTGCGTACCGGTGATAGAAACCCCGTTCGAAAGCCGCACCACACGCTCTGCCGCCAACAATTGCAAAGACGTTCTGCCTAAAATATTATTGTCGATATATCCCTCTCTGGCAGAAACCGTACACTCTTGAGAAATAGTATGATCCGGCAAATCCATCGACTCCACGTCATACACAGCCACCAATGTATCACTATCCCAAACGCAAACTTCTCTTCTGGCAACATGCACCTCTGCGCGCAGCTTCATATTCACAGCAACTAATCGTGCTCCGGCACGCAATGAAGAGGGGTCTACTATACCGTTCAATAACATCAAAACCTCGGAATTACATTTCGTATTAACCACGATACGCGGCAAGGTATCTCCGGAACGCACCGTGTATATATATGCCGTCGGGTTACTGCGAGATAAGTACTTGGCCACATTGACAGAAGCAGTCATTTTTCGAGCTTCCCTGCCGATAACCCCCTCCTGCCGCACAAACGGGCGTAACAAATCCACCGCTTTGTCGGCATCTCCTTCCTGCAATAAGCGAGTAGCTTGCGCAATTTGAGGCGGACGCTGCGGCCAAAGAGAATAATTAGCACCATCGGCAGCCGAATCAGCACAAACACTATAACAAACCGCGGCGCTTAAAATCAAAAATGTTAATTTCATGAGACTTTTGTATCATTTCGAGCATAAAACACAGTAGCGACACCTCCCACGCATCATCCACCCCACGAATAACAGCCCTCAAACAATCTCCGGAATGTAAAGCGTCCTGAACCACCCTGTCGCTAACCTCGCGAATATCCTCGTGCAAATACTCCACCTGCACCTCGGATCTGGTAAAACTAAACCCATATTTGAGCAGAGCCCGTATACCGGCCTCGCGAGACTGCATCCACTCCAGAAAACGCTTAGCCTCGGCAGAAAAGCCATCCATCTCGACTCCACACAAGTCTGAGGGGCGCAAAATACGCGGGCGCGCCGCCTCCACCCATCCGCTACGCACCCTACAATGCCCTACGGCATCCATCGGTTCCGTCAATAACCGAAAACTGAAGCGAGTGTCACCAAACGAATCGATACGGCAATCGGGCGCATACAGCACTTCTGTGTTGCGCATAGCATAAGCCGCAGCAGAATCGTCCGGCATAAAAAAAAGCCCGCTTAATACTTGCAAGGGCGACTTCCCTACGAGAGAAGCCGCCCGTTGACAGAAAAATTACCCGAAGGATTTAGCCTTTAGCCTTCTCTGCAACGATGTAGTTCACCACATCCTCAACAGATTTGAGCGTTTCTGCCATCTCGTCAGAAACCTCAACGGAGAAGCGCTCCTCGAAGGCCATAACGAGCTCAACTGTATCAAGGGAATCTGCACCGAGGTCTTCAATAAACTTAGCGGTGGAGGTTACCTTCTCAGCATCAACGCCGAGCTGATCGACGATGATTTCCTTTACCTGATTTTCGATTGTAGTGATGTCACTCATAAGATATCCTGTTGTTTAAGACGGCTTTATATTAACGAATCTGCAGAGAATATGCAATCAAAAAATGACAATTACCCAAAAAAAAGTTAAATATGACGAGCAACTCGGAGTAAACCGCGCAAAGTGAGTAAGGGATCGACAATAAAATCTGCCTCTAATGCGCGACAAATAAGCTCAGCATCGCCTCCGGTCAACAAAACATGCACCGTTGTGTCCAACTCGTGCTCTATGCGAGCTATCATTTCCCTGACAAGCCCGCATAACCCGTAAATTGCGCCGGATTTAAGCGCATCTACCGTATTTTGAGCAATAGCCTTGCATCCCACCTCAGCACTAACTTCCGGCAGTTGAGCCGTGCACTGGTGCAAATACTCCGTAAAGGCACGAAGCCCCGGCGCAATAGCCCCGCCTTTATAAACCCGCCTCGTGCCTTGCTGCACAACCACATCAAAGGTAATGGCCGTACCGGCATCAATGGCAACACAGGGAAAAAGCCCATACTCAGCAGCAGCAACGGCATTGGCTACGCGATCCGCCCCCAATGCGCTAATCGGTTCATATTGAAAGTCAATCCCGCAAGGTGATTCTGTAGAAATAAAATAGCAGGCATCCGCCAATACCTCCAGAAACACTTGCCGCTTTTCCGGCACAACGCAACTAACAATCGCGCGCCTATATGGCATTCCCTGCACGGCCTGCCTCAAGGTCGAGACGGTAAGTTCGGCAGTTGGTATGTACACAAGCTCGGATTCTCGGAATTCATCTGAAACGAGCAACAATTTCGTGCGCGTATTAGAGTTATCTATAAGAAGCACACTTTCCTGTAAATTATTCATACGAAAAACCTACGCTCAAAATCATCTATGATACGGCTAGCTCCGTTGCTGCGATTAAGAGCCATCATCAACTGTTTCATACGAAGCCAAACGGCGGCATTGTTATCAAGGATACCGGAAACAGCACATTGCAATTCCGCCGTTGAAGCAACAGAAATCCCAACGCCATCCTTTTGCAACAGCTGCAAATTACCCTGTTCCTGCCCAGGCAGCGCATAATTGATAATAACCGGCAAAGCCATGGCATATGCCTCGAACACAGTAGCTGCCCCGGCTTTACCGATATAGAGATGACAGTTTTCAAACAAAGACACCATCTTATCCGTACGCTTTAACACAGACACTCGAGCACATGCAAGCGTTTTCAACGCTCTATAGCGAGAGCCGGCTAACAGCGTAATATGGGCACCGGGCAACCATCGCAACAACATGGCAATATCCGCTTTTACTCGAGGTAAGGGAGCATATGCGCCATAAACGATACGGATATCATACTTTGTCGGCGGAGCGGTTAATGACCTTCTCCCGCAAAAATCCGGCTTAACAGGAAACCCCGGTGCCGCTAATTTGGCGGGAGAGATGGCAAAACGCTCTTGCACCAACCGAAGAGAGTGTTCATCCGGCAAATATACAACATCCGCATTCGTAAGCATCCACGGGCGGCTTATCTCCAGCGCATCCGTCACAACCATGCCACATGGCACATGAACCGCGCCGGTTCGCCTCAAATAATCTATCATATACCCATACAGAGGGTAAGTACACAAAACCGCATCGGGCTGAAATGATTGGATAAGCTCTTTGATATACTGCGTAACCCTTCGCAAAATAGGTGCTGTTGCCTTGGTGGACCAATCTGCGGTTTCGGTTTGAGCATAGGTAATAGCCCACATCCATGGGGCACTTTTAACGCAAAACTGATAAAACTTTTGCGTGATGGAAAACAGGCGCGGAGAACTGGCTGCACAGGCATCCACAACCTCAACAGTCCAGCCCTTTTCCTGCGCGGCAGCAGCCAAAGCACGCGCGGCAGTATTATGGCCCTCTCCATAACCTACTGTCAGCACTAATAACTTCCGAGGTGTTTGCATGTTATTGATAAGACGAAGAAAGCCTCGGCCTAATAGATAAGCCGAGGCTGGAAAAATCGCATATTACTCAGGGACCTACCTTAGACGGTCGGCTCTCAAAGGGGCCTCGTTTCTGCACATTGATGACATCGTTAGGATTCAACTTAATCGCACGGTCCGATGCGCTGAAATAGTCATAGGTCTGCGTTTGTGTACCACGAGTTACCTGAATTTCTCGAGAGCCGTAATCTGTGATACCCCCACATTCCAACAACGCTTCGATTAGTGTAATGCCGGGGCGATAAAGCAAATTACGTTTCTGAGCCACATACCCGGTTACTTGAATATAACGCATGTTAAGTGCCTCCACTTCTCCATCGCTGCCTACCTGAACAGAAACGATTGGAGCCGCATAAATTTCCGCCTCTTTATAGGCCGCAGAAATTTTATCCTCCAAGTCGCGCGCCGTTTTGCCGTCCATATTTTTAAACTCGGCAATATAAGGCAACTTAAGGGAACCATCTCTGGCACTAATCGTATACGGGCCATCAACATTGGCTTTATCCTCCGCCGGTATATTGCGGAACGTAATGATGACACGGGAACCGCGCTTCGTTACCGGTACGGGAGCCCCTTGTGCAGGCTCTGCCACGAAGAGCATGCCGACCACACAAAGAATCAGCATATACAACACTCTACATATCAATGCTTGTTTCATATTAAACATTAAAGACTGAATTAATAAACGTCAGAATCATCATTTTCGGAGCTCTTACGTTTGGAGCTCGAGGGCGGGACAACGGCCACAGGAGTATCGGATGTTACGGCCGGCTTTGACTTAGCTTTCAGCTTGCCATCGGGTGCCGCTTCATCGGCAGAATAATAAGAATAATAGGTCGTGTAATACTGATACTGAGTATCTGCACTAATATCCACATTATTCATGACAAGACCGATTATTTGACCACCAACGTTGTTGATGATAGACTTCGTGCGCAACAGTGCCTTAACAGGCATCTTGCGGGGTTGTAACACCACTATAGTGGCGTCTACCTTGCTCACGATAATGGAAGCATCGCTTACACCAAGTACTGGCGGAGAGTCAACTAACACTAAGTCAAAGCGCTTTGATGTTTCGGCCAACAGCTGGTCCATACGCTGAGAACTGAGAATACCGGACGGATCGATAGGCTGCGGACCGGACGGCATCAGGTATAAGTTTTCCACCTCGGTGCGGAACACAGCCTGCTGCAAAGGAATATCGCTAGTCAGATAATTGGAAAGACCAAACTTACCTTCCATTTCCAAATAACGTGCCAAGCGAGGACGTCTCATGTCGGCATCAATCATCAACACGTTATAACCGGCAGATGCATACACATAAGCAAGATTGCTCAATGTGGTAGACTTACCTTCACCGGCATTTGCAGATACAATCGCAAAAGACTTCGCCTTGTACAAGCTCTTCTTAAGCTCCAAATTTGTGCGAAGAATACGGTACGCCTCGGCATCCGGGCTGTCACCATCCGTCAGAGCCAACAAGGAAACATCCTGAGGAATAACACCCAACACCGGCAAAGAAAGGTGTCGCTCGGCATCCTCCAAAGACTTCACAGAAGTATCAAAGTAGTTGTAAATGAATGCAACAATGCAACCGGAAATCAAGCCGACAACCACACCGATAATGAGGTTAAGCTTAAGGTTCGGAGAAGAAGGTTCACGCGGTTCTACGGGCTTGCTGTACGATACGACAGCCGTACTACGCTCGGAGTGTTTTTCTCGCATTTCCTCGGAACGGAGCAAGCGTTCCAACTCATTTCTGTTGTCGCGTGCACGCACATACTCAGCATTGGCACGGCGCAACTCCCATGTTTGGGCAGATTCCTCGCGCTGTTTGGACTCTAAGGCCGTAATTTTTTCGGCAAGGTCTTCGATTTCCGTTCGTTTACGCTGAATCACCGGCTCGAGCTCCTTTTTCCACACACCGAGCTTCTGCTGCATGTCAGTCTTAAGGCTCTCCATGCGTTCTAACAAGGGCAACATGCGGGGATGTTTCAAGCCAAAACCTTGTGCTTTCATGGTTTCAACATCCTTATCAAGTGCACGCAGCTCCTCATTCAAGCGACGAATATCCGCACAAGCCGGAGTCTCTACAGTCTCCAACTGCGTATTAATAACATACGTCAGCAAATCCTCAACAGACTTCGAATCCAAGGTATCGATATGCACCGATACATGAGACAACTCACTCTCCAACAATTGCTTGCGTTGGCGCAACGCATTAATTTCTTCCGTAACACCGGAAGCCGCGCGGAGGTCACCCGCTTCAAGCGAGCCGGTGAACAGGAAATTATTTTTCTTAATCGCGGCATCCAACGCGGCTTGCTTCTTAGCCAAAACGGTTTCGGCATCCTTAAATGCCTTATTGCGTCTGTCTACGGCGTCTTGGTATAGTTTCTTTTCCTCTTCATCGCGCATGCTTTGGTATACCATCACCACCTCACGGCAAATCTTAGCTACATCGGCTTGGTTAGGATGCGTTACGATAAGCTCTACCATATTCGTACCGCGAATCGGCTCCATCTTAATACAATTTGCCAAGTCGGCCGCAACAGATTCCGGATAAGCATCTACCCCCGGCAAATTCAGATTCTTTGCAACCTGAATCAAGTTTCGCTGGGAAACCATGACTTCAAACTGAGTGACTATGTACTCGGAAGAAGCCATGGCCGACACAGAGCTACGAGTCGGCGTAGCAGCGGAAACATCAATCGTTTCGCCGGGTTGTTTAATCTCGATTCGCATCGAGGTCGTATACTTCTTCTCCATGACCATCGTCACGAAGATACTACTGAGCAATATTAATAGAAAAACGAAAAGGGCTTCCTTCCAGCGCGACTTAAGCACCTTAAAAAAGTCCTGCGCGTGAAGAATAGCCTCTGCCTGTTTTTCAGATGTTACGTTATCTGCCATGTATATTTACAGAAGAATAATAGGGATTAAAAAAGGGATGGAACCCAGCTAGCGCCTGATTCCATCCCTTGTTGAAAAGTTATCAGAACGAGTAACTCAGACCGGCGGAGATAACGTCGCGATCATATTCGTCGTATCCACCGTAAGTATCACCCAATGTGTGGGTGTAGCGAATGTTACCGCTGAGAGTCTTCGTAAACTTGTAGTTCATTCCTACGCCGGCACTCCAAGTTGTGCGGTCGTAATCGCGCAAGCCCTTGGTACCATCAGAGTAGGAGGACGAAATCATGGCCAAATCAGCACTGAAAGATACCACGGGAGAGAGCACATAGCTCAGCCCCACACCTGCACGCCACGTCTCATTAGAACGGTAGTTAGCAGAATTGTAGTGGTAGTAGGTATCTAAGTTTTCGTTAGAGAAACGTACATAAGCACGTGCACTCAAGCCTTCCGTCAACACACGGCGGTAGCTGAAGTCCACCGTGGGATATAAGTTAGTCTCGCCATCGATAAACTTGGCCTGCACACCAACGGCAAGTCTCAGGCTATCGGTGGGGGACAAAGAGTGAGCCACGGAAAGGTTGGTAAACCAGCTATCGGAGTCAAAACCTTCGCTGCGATCCTCATGGCGCCATGTGGTGTTAAGAGCATAGGTTGTGCGGGTATCGTAGCGATAATTCAAAGACAAACCACCGGAAAGATAGGTTCTATCATCAACCTCGTAGCGAGAATCCGTATAAACATTACCGTTGTAAGAGACATTGGCGGTCCAGCTCCAGCGGCAGTCAATCATGCGGGAGTACGCATTGCTGATATGCCAGGTAAGGCAATCGCCCTGCCCCAAGGGAGCAGAAATACCATTAGAGTAATCCGGCTCGGGGCAATAGCTCAAAGAGGCACTGGCAACGTATTGGCTATCCGGGCCAAATGCATGAGAAAGGTGCCCGGACAAAGAAATATCGCTAAAGTCACGCTTATCTGTGCCATATGCATCCTTATCGTAGAGCTGCCCACCTAAGCGAGCATTATAAGACACTTTCGTGGCAGACTCGTAATCAGCGTAAGATGCCGTCAAGCCATAACGAACAAAACCACCGTCTTCTTCATTACGAGCGCTGTTATTGAGGTTGGAGTCATAACCGGCATTCACATATGCACCAAAACGGACAGCGTGAGAATCCGGCAAACCGATAGGGGGTGCAGAATCATAAAGACTGAGACCGTGAGCGGTAACAGACAGAATTCCGGACAACACCAGAGCTTTAAGTACGGTAGATTTCATCGTTATGCTTAATTTTTATCTGAAAACTTAAATTAATAGTTCGGAGAGGTCGGCGGAGGCGTTACCATCACACCGTTCATCATACCGTTCGTATCAAGGCGGCCATCATCGTTCGTGGCGGCAGCATGGAAGGATGCCTCATAGACCCCGTTCAGAGTCGGCAAGAACATGTTAACGGTAGCATCTGCAATACCATCAGCCAGAGAAGCATTGTAAAGAGCATCCAACAAACCGTAGTACACCTTCTCCATCATCGTGGCAGAAGCAATAGTAGCAGAGTAGCGAGCGCGCTGCACTTTCTGTCCTTCCACAGCAGAGCCCTTAGCATCCTGATACTTGCGGGTGTATTCCCCCACATTGCAAGCTACATCATCAGGCATAGCCAGCATGATAGAGCGAAGAATAGCGTAGCACTCACCGGCTTTCCAGTTTGTACGCTTAGCTAACACTGCCTCGTACAACTTATCAGCCTCGCCGGGAGATTCTTTTGCAGCTTGATACACAGCATTGCACAAATCCGCCATACTGGCACCGGAATCATGTGCAGAAAGAGCCACAGCATTATCCCATGCGGCTCCGGCAGCCATTACTGGGGCTGCAGCCATTCCCATTGCAAGGGCAATTGTAAGGTAGGTCGACTTCATACGCTTTATCTTTCTATTCAAAAAAAGAAGCGGGTAGCGGGAATCGAACCCGCATGGCCAGCTTGGAAGGCTGGAGCTTTGCCATTAAGCTATACCCGCGCTATCTCTGAGCAGTATTGTATCAGTTTCTGCCAATAAGGCAAGCATAATTTTACTATTTTTTTATTTTTTTGAATTTATTTCATTTTTCTCTTGACAAGAGACCTGTTCCGGCGTAGAATCTGGGCGCATCTTGCGGGCGTCGTTCAATGGTAGGACGCGTGCTTCCCAAGCATGAGACACGGGTTCGATTCCCGTCGCCCGTATCAAACCGGAGCCAACGCTCCGGTTTTTTTATACTCAAACCAACCAAAGTACGCCACAAACAAGCTAAAAGCTTGACAACGCGCGCGAAATTGTTTAACTTTTCTTTAGCATTCCAGCATATCAAGCACATATGTCCATAGGAGACCAAGCAGGGAGAGCATCGTACAGGCAAATCGACCTAAGCCCGGAGGCAACCGGCAACATGCACACACCGGAGCGCATGTTGGAGCAGGCGGAGCGTCTGCGCCAACAGGCAGAGCTGTACGAGCAGCAGAGAATGGAGACCGAGAGCCTCAGCCGAGAACTGGAAGAAACCACCCTCAAGAAAACACATTTCAACGCAGACCTCAACGAGCTGGGGCAGCGGATTCACAATGCGGTGCGCAGGTTGTCGCGCGAGATGGACAGCATGGAGCGAGAATACCAGGAGATGCAACAAGTATGCGAATGCTTTAAAAAGCATCTGCAAATACTCTCTGCCCTACAACCCCAGCACTGGCCGGTAGAAACCGTAAAAGAGCGTTTACGCGAGGCCTTACCGAAATTAGACCACGCGGAAAACGATTTTCACGAAGCATACATATGCGGCAAAGAGTACCGGCATACAACCGTTTTTCACCACAAACCCGGGGAGGAAGAAAAGCCCGAGCGTTTAAGCGGATTAACCCTGAAAGAAGAAATGCTCAAAGGCTTGGTTTTCCATCTCCCCCTCTTCCTGCTGATTCTCATCAGTTGGATTATTTTCTCACTAGCAACAGCAGAATAAACGCATGGCACACAGACACATCAGCAGGCAGCAGGAGTACGTTCTGGAAGAAGCAGAGCAACGGCATATTTCCGTAGCCTATACCGACAGCAACCGAAACACAGGCCGCAAGCCCCGCGGACGCAACACCTTACCCCCACCGGAAGATGTATTAGAGGCCAGACTCACCCGCCACAACTCCGCCCATATCGGGCACATCAGCAACCAAGGCAAGCATCTGCTTATCGAGAATCTCATTTTGCTCACCATCCTCATTGCCTCCATCTATGGGCTCTACCGTTTAACCGTCTATCTGCTCAACCAAGCTTAACACCATGAACGCACAACACATAGATGTTGCCTACATCGCCAAGCTCGCCAAAATTGAGCTTTCAGCCGAAGAAACAGAACAATTCTCCGCAGACCTCAACCGCATTCTCGATTATGTAGCCAAACTCGGGGAATGGGATACGGAGGGCGTTGAGCCCATGTACCACCCCATCCCGGCATACGATGCCGTGCGTGCAGACATCCCCGGCGAGAGCCTGAGCAACGAAACCGCTTTATCCAATGCACCGGCTGCTACCGATGGTCAATTCCGAGTGCCGAAAGTTGTAGAATCCGCCCACTAATCCCCTTCCTCGTTCCTCACCATGTTATACGGTTCCATCTCGCATTGGCGCAACAAACTGAAAAGTGGAGAAATCACCCCCACAGAGCTCGTCCAAGAGCTGGCCAAAGTCGCCACAGACAAAAACCCGTCCGTCAACGCCTACATTTCCTGGAATACAGAGGCAGCACTGCAAGCCGCAGCCAAGGCAGACATCTCCTTACCCCTCGGCGGCATTCCCATTGCCATCAAAGACAACATCTGCCTGCAGGGAGAACCCACCCGTTGCGCCTCGCAAATGTTGCACAACTTCATTTCCCCGTACGATGCAACCGCTGTTGCCAGATTAAAAGCAGCCGGAGCCATCCCCTTCGGGCGCGCCAATATGGATGAATTCGCCATGGGGTCCGCCGGTGAAAACTCCGCCTTCGGGCATACGGAAAACCCGTCCGCCCCCGGGCACACCCCGGGTGGCTCGTCCAGTGGCTCGGCCGCAGCCGTTGCAGCCGGCATGGCTATCGCCGCTTTGGGGTCAGACACAGGCGGCTCCATCCGCCAACCGGCCTCCCACTGCGGCATTGTAGGCTTAAAACCCACCTACGGGCGCATATCTCGTTACGGTTTGGTAGCATTTGCCTCCTCCTTAGATCAAATCGGGCCCATCACACAAAACGTCAGCGATGCAGCCCTCCTCCTCAATACACTCTGCGGGCACGATGCCAAAGACTCCACCTCTGCTCCGCGAGATACGGAAGACTTTACCCGCAACATCGGCCAAAGTATTGCCGGCAAACGCATCGGTCTCCCCAAAGAATACCTCAGCAGCGGCAACTCCCCCGAGGTAACAGCTGCCCTGCAACTGGCTATCGCCAAACTTACCGACATGGGGGCCGAAATTGTGGAAATCTCCCTCCCGCACTCAGAGGCCGTTGTATCTGCCTACTACATCATCGCCTGTGCAGAAGCCTCCTCCAACCTCTCGCGCTTCGACGGCATCCGCTACGGCTACCGCGCAGACAACACCAACGGCTTGGACGACCTGTACAGTAAATCGCGCGCTCAGGGCTTCGGGGCAGAAGTCAAACGCCGCATCATCCTCGGCACCTACGTTCTTTCCAGCGGCTTCTACGATGCCTACTACGCCAAAGCCCAAAAAGTGCGCGCCTTAGTAGCCAAAGACTTTGCAGATGCTTTCACGCAAGTGGACTTTATCTTAGGTCCGGTAGCCCCCACTGCCGCCCCCAAACTCCACAATACAGCGCAAAGCCCCCTCCAAGTATACTTGGCAGATATTTACACCATCCCCGCTAATCTGGCCGGGCTGCCGGGCATCTCCATTCCTGTTCCGCAAAACGGGGGGCTACCCATCGGCGTACAATTACTCGGCCAACATTTTGCAGAAGCAGACCTCCTGCAAGTAGCCGCCGCCTTAGAAAGCTCACTGGCATGACTCCCGTATACCTCAGCATCGCCGGGTCAGACTGCTCTGCCGGTGCCGGACTTCAGGCAGACCTTAAAACCGGTTTTGCCTTAGGGTGCTACCCCCTAACCGCCGTCACATGCGTGGTAAGCGAAGTTCCCGGCGAGGTAGAAGGCATCGTTGCCATGGAGCCCGCCTTTGTGGCAGACCAAGTACGCATATGCCTGCGCAACTTTCCCGTAGCCGCCATTAAAACCGGCATGCTGTACAGCCCGGAAATCGTACAGTCTGTCACCTGCGAGCTAAAGGAATACACCGGGCCTTTGGTAGTAGACCCCGTTATGATAGCCACCGCCGGAGAGCCCCTCATGCTACAGGCTGCCATCAGCGTCTACGAGCAGAACCTCATGCCAAAAACCACGCTGCTCACCCCCAATCTGGATGAGCTGCTCAAACTCCTCGGCACCACTGCCACCATCTGCAATACAACAGAGCTGCAACAGGCCGCCGCCACCCTGGCTCGCCGCTACAACTGCGCCGTTTTAGCCAAAGGCGGCCATTTGGAGGGCGATACCTGCACAGACATTTTGGTAGAACCAAGCGGCACAGCCCACCAGTGGGAGCATCCCCGCACCTACGGCATCTCCACCCACGGCACCGGCTGTACCCTTTCCAGTGCCATTGCCGCCCACTTAGCACTGGGGCATCCCCTCATTGATGCGGTGGATTTATCCCTCCGATACATCGCCAAGGCTATCGCCGGTTCCCACCGTCTCGGCAAACACTGGGCCGTCAACCACCACGGTGCCATCACGCAATTTTAACACAGCAAGCTCCCCGCCCGCACCTCCATGAATATTTTCCGCAAACTCACCCCGGAAGGACGAATTACACGCATAGACTATTGGTCAAAGTTTTTGTTATACTCCGTCGTATGCGGGCTGTTTGAGATTTGCTTCCTTTCCGGCACTTCAGACTTAACTACGGCAAAAACCATCGTACTGAGTTGTTGTCGCTTTATACTCTACTTTTGTTTATTTTACCCCATCATCTGCCAACGCTTGCACGACATAGGCAAAAGCTCCTCTACATACTGGTTAATGGCAGCGGCAAATGCTATGCCGTGTCTCATCCTCGCATACCTCCTTGCGTCATTAAAGCCAAGGGGGACTCTCCCCATGGTACATATTGATATTAATTTTATCTTGTGGTTCTTAACGTCCCCCCTATGCTGGTTGTGTATCATCATCCTGATACTACAGATATGGTTTATAGTATATTGCTTCTTAGATTCTCAACCGGGCGAAAACAAATACGGTAAATCCACCAAATATCCCGATGCGCCCGGCATAGCATGTCCTGCTCCGGCCGCCCCTGCCGTACGATTCAACCTCATCTGCTACGCTCTGATAATCGTCACAACCATAGGCGGTTATTATTTGAACGATTACTTAGACCGCATTTTTGAGGAGCAAAACCTTTTTATTAAAGGCTTATCTATTGGCAGCAACATATGCTGGTACATATGCGCACTTATAGGTGGTATATGTGCACACAAAAACGGTTACAGCCTCTTTTCATATCTCTGCATTCTATGTATTATTTTAGGCTTATCTGGGTTTAGACACATAATAATATCATTTGATTTTGCAGCAAACCCCGATGCGCGGCAACTCTCCGCCACAAGCAGTTTTGTTGATTACTTCGCTTGCATCATCCAAACATTCCTTTGGTGCTTCCTCGCCGCCAAATGCACCGGGATATTGCTAAACACCCACCACACAAAAGAAACGCTCGCTGCACGCCATCCGGCTCGAGCCCTCGGATTAGGGCTTCTCATGTCTGGAATAATCGCCACCATCTCCTTCCGGCTTACTCATAAAGTTGCATTACTCGATTTTGATTTAGAACAGGTAATAGTGTATTGCCCGTTACTCAAAGAAATCGCTATCCTTTTTGCCATCAAATGGATATACGAATATCTCATCAACCGGCAATACACCCAAGCCAAAAGCATCATCCTAGCAGTAGCAACTCCCTTTTTGCTTTCCGCGACCTGTAGTTTCCTTACCATCGGAGCCAACTACCAAACAACCCCTAATCTGCTCTCCTTCCTCTCCTCCATTCTCTTCATAGCATGCATGCTTTTTGCGCCGGCTTCCCCAATACTTACAGGGGGACACCACACCACCACCCGGCGTGTAAAATACATACACCTTATCTGCTGTGCCGTCACAGTCCTCTTAAGCATAATCATATGCGCGGCATCCCCCCCCCATAAGTTTTATTACACCTTAAGAGTAGCGCGGCCGGCAGCAGCCATAAGGGCTTGCTGCGTACCGGAAACCACAATGCGCATATCGGGAGTAACCTCGCCGAGCACCTGCACCATATCCCCCCGGGATGCCCCGGTTTGCACAGGGATAAGAGCCACCTTATTATCCTGTTGTAAAGCCAACACAAATTGCTGCCCCTGCTGAGACACAATGGCAGATTGCGGCACCATCAGGGCATTTTTCACCTCATCCGTCACAGCGCGCACTTTTACAAACATTCCCGGCCGCAGCAAAGAATCCGGGTTAGGCAATTGAGCTTCCATTTGCAAAGTACCCAAAGTGGCAGACACCGCGTTATCCACACCAATAATGCGGGCTTTATGCGGGTAGAGCGAGCCATCTGCCGTAAGCACCTCCACCTCCGTTCCGGGGCGCAGCGTACCGTTACTACCGCCTTGTTTGAGCCAATCCTGCTCACTGATGCTAAAATTCACCCGTATCGGTTGCACGCCATACACCGTCACCAATGGGTTACCGGATGGGGAAACATAGCTACCCACATCCGCCTCGGCAAACCCCGCAATACCCGTCACCGGTGCATAAAGCTCGCAATAAGCCACATCCGTCTGCGCTTGAGCCACGGCGGCTTGCGCCGCCCGCAGAGAGGCCTGCGCAGCTTCTTCCTTGCGAAGCGCCTCCGTATAGGTTTGGCGGGCTACAGCCCCATCATTCACCAGCGGGCGGTAGTAGTCCACATTCTGCAAAGCCTCCTGCGCCTGCACCTTGGCCACGGCCTCGTTTTGCCGAGCCTGCTGCAAAGCCTCCGCATACAGGGTGTCATCCAAACGGTACAACAGCTCACCCTTTTTTACCTGTTGACCATTGGTAAAAAAACGCTCCACAATGTGGCCGTCCACACGGGGTAAAATATCCACCGACACCTCGGGTACCAAACGCCCAATCCACTCCCCATAAACCGTTACATCCTCCACCTTGGGTGCCATCACCGCCACCGTATATTCCGGCAAAGGCAAATCCGCAGCGGGGTTCTCTTGGTGGCAGGCCACCAGCAACAAAGCGGGCAGCAGCCCTATCATCATCTTAATCGTCATGAAGCACAGACCCGCCGCCCCGCCATTCTCTTCAAAAACAAGTGGCTTTGTTGCTTGCGGTTTGCTGCCGTCTCTGCTACAATCGGGGCACATGCAAAACCACCACGCCCCCAACACGCGCACTTATCCACGCGCTGCAGCTGTATTGCTGTGCGCGGCACTGGCCGCGTGGGGATTAGGATGGAGCGCCGTACGCATCGCCACAGAGGGGGTCGGGGTCTTGGGTGTCAACAACAACGTACCTTGGGGGTGGGATATTGTACTGTTTGTATTTTGGATAGGCTTGGGGCACGCCGGCACACTCATATCCGCCATACTGCTACTCACCGGCAAGCGGTGGAGAAAAAGCATTGCACGCCGGGCAGAGCTCATGACACTGTGTGCCATATGCACAGCAGCCGTGTTTCCCCTCATCCATGTAGGGCGTGCATGGATGCTCTGGCAAATGGTGCCGCTACCCGTAGCCAGCGGAGTATGGCCGGAGGCCGCCTCTGCCTTGGTGTGGGATGCGGCGGCCATCTGCTCTTACCTCCTGCTTTCCGTCCTGTTTTTACACATGGGCATACGTGGGGAGCGAGCGGACCAAGCAAACCATCGCGGGCTTTGGGCATACAGCTGCCTGCTCATGGCCGGCATTTTAACACCGCTGGTAATCACGGTGCATAGTGTCGTAGGCAGCGATTTTGCATTGGCCTTACGCTGGCAAAGCGTCATCATACCACCCTATTTTGTATGCGGAGCCCTGCTATCCGGCATGGCTGCCGTGCAACTGATAGCCGTTGCACAACACTGCAAAACGGCACTTTTACTGAAACTCACCCAACTCACAGCCGGATTAAGCGGCGCCATAGGGCTGTTTTATGCCTACGAGCTCATTACCGAGCCGGAGGTACGCACCACCACCTACGGAGGCATGGTATGCCTCAACGTCATCCTGCCGATTGTACTCTTGAACATACGGCGGCTTCGGGGCAATCGGCTCATCATCACCCTTGTCAGCATCGGCATCCTCATCGGCATGTGGCAAGAGCGCGTGCATATCATCATAGAGCGCTCCCTGCACGCTACAGGCGGCCTTTACAGCCCCAGCAATGTGGATATCGCCATGCTGGCAGGCAGCATCGGCTTATTTTGTGCACTTTTTATCGGCTTCTGCACCAAACTGCCTCAAGAACAACAAAACCCGCAAGACCATCTTCCCGCCACTCCCCCCCGCACCGTACGCCATGCAGCACTGGTAGGAGCCGGCACAGCCGCAAGCCTCCTCTTACTGTGGCTATACCTCACTCAACAGGCAGATACGGCAGGCAGCGCGGGCAGCAGCCCTGCAGGGCTTCCTTTTGCGTTTCCCCTGCTCTTTGTAGCAATCCTCTTAGGTGCCGGACTGGGCGTTTATATTCATTACATAAGCCGAACAAGCCGCTAATGAAAAGAATACTCACCATACTTGGGCTTATGGCTCTTACCCTTAGCGCAACACTGCTGGTGCTACAAACACAGTGCACCCGCATGCAGCCCGTGCAGTGGATTAGCGACATGACAACGGATGGCACCACCGTGCAAAAACGGCTTGCGCCTCCTGCCGGGGTTGTCCCGTTCGGCGAAGCTGCCGCACCGCGCCCCGCAGCCCCCCTGTTCTGCAACAACTGCGCAACCTGCCACGGCACCACCGGCAACGGGCAGAGCTATGTAAGCAACTACCCGGGCATGCCCGCCGTAGGGGACCTCACCGCCACCAACAAAACTACCGAAGAACTCTTGCACTCCCTACAAAACGGGCGCGGAGCCATGCCCGCGTTCCGCAACCGCCTCAGCCCGCAAGAGGCAGAGGCGCTCATCCACCACATCCATACCCAATTGAAGAAACAATGAAACGAGCTTTTATCGTCCTACTGCTGTTTTTTGCGTTGTTATGCGCCATCGCCATTCAACACACCATCACCCTACCACCCTTCAGCCCTGGCAAAATGTTGGGTCTTATTCCCGTTAACGACATGGTATTTGCGCTGCCGGCTGCCATTTTTGCAGCAGGAGCCATTGTAGCAGCCATGGGCATTGGGGCAGAGCTATGGCGCAGCCTGCTGCCTATTTGCGGGGCGGCGTGGGTACCCACACACCGTTTTTCTCGCTTGGCAGATGCCGGGCTATGGTGCGGGTGGATTTTGGCGGGCACCTGCATTGCAGCGCAAAACTACATTTTCCCTTGGCTAGCGGCCAACGCACCGCATACACTCTACACCGCAGAGCACTACAGAATATGGCTACTCATCGGATTCGGCACCATGCTGGCAGCGCGTCTGTTCAACACCTATTTACCGCACAAAAAAGGGCTGCTGCCCACCTTAATGTGTGCCGCAGTAGCTCTTATATGCGGGCAATGCTGGTGGAACGGCTTACCCATAGATTTTGTAACCGCAGCCTTACTGCTACCTTTAGGGGTAATACTGTGCAGTCATAGCGCACAACAGGGGGAGGCAGATGCCCCCTTTATTTGGTTGTGCATTGCAGCACTGGCATTCTGCCTCTATGCTACGGGGTTCTCGCAACTCATCATCAACTACCCCACCGGTCCCACGGCTCTGTCTCCGCACACACTTTACCTCAAATTTACCGCAAATACACTGTGGGTTGCCGCCCTGGTAACACTGCTGATTCCCCCCATGCGCAGCAACACCATAGCCCTACGCATAGTGGGAGGCATCAGTTTAGCGGCCGTCATCATCTACAACGCAGAGGCCATTTTTGCCCCCATCTACGCTTGGTGCAACGGGCTTTTCCCCGCTATAGCCGCCATAGTTACTTACCTGCTTACGTTAAGCATTCTGTCTGCACTGGCAGTTTTGCGCTATGTTTCCGCCACCCAAAACAAAAAAATATAAGGAATTTAGCGCAATAGTAAAATCAAAGATTGATTTCCACGCAAAAAAAAGATAGAATAGCCCCAGTAGCTTAACACCATCTCTCAAATTTTATGGCTGAACCAAAACTTCGTACCGCTGCCCCCGCCGGGGCTCCCCGCCGGGTGCTTCTTAACACCACCCCCGCACCCACCCGTAAAATCAACCTCTTAGGTGCCAACGGACAATCCATTGCCGCATCCAAGCCGACCCCCGCATCGGCTCCCGCTCCGGAGCCAAAACCGACGCCCGCTCCGGCTCCCGCACCAGCCCCGGCACCCACTCCCACACCAGCACCGGAGCCGGAACCCGCCCCGGCACCCACTCCCGCACCTGCCCCGGAGCCGGAACCCGCCCCGGCACCTACACCTGCACCCACACCGGAGCCGGAACCCGCCCCGGCACCTACACCTGCACCCACACCGGAGCCGGAACCCACACCTGCACCGGAGCCGGCAGTGGACGAAGAAGCCCTCCGCGCCCAGCAGGAATACGAGCGCCAAATGGAAGAATATAATCGCCAAATGGCAGAATACAATCGCCAAATGGCAGAGTACGAAGCCGCACAGCAAGCCGCAGCCGCCGCAGCAGCAGCCCAACAAGCCGCTGCATCGCCATCACCGGCACCTGCACCGACCGGCAAAACACCTGCCGCCGGGCCTAAACTCAGCGTAGCACGCCCTGCCGGGGCTCCTGCCGCCGGGCCGAAGCTCAGCGTAGCACGCCCTGCCGGGGCTCCCGCCGCCGGGCCGAAGCTCGGTGCACCACGCCCAGCCGGGGCTCCTGCCCCCAAACCCGCTGTCGGTGGTCCCAAACTCGGCCCCGCAAGCGTTCCGCCCCCTCCGGCAGCCGCGCAACCAGCCACAGCCTTGCCCCCCGGTACCCCACCACCCCCTCCGGCTGTACCCGAAGAAGAGCTGGAAGAAGGCATGCAAGCCATGGAAATGACAGATGCCGAGGCACAACAGCGCCAAGCCTACTTAGAAAAACTGCAAGCCGCAGCCAATAAAAAACCGTTCCACAAAACGCCGGCTTTCTTCATCGGCTTAGGCATTATCGGCTCCATCTTGATTGGCGGTTCGATATACAGCTACTTCCGCAATGCAGACACCGCTGCCCAACAGGCAGAAACAGCACGCCTCGATGCCATCCTGAAGCGCGCCACGGCCATCTCCAAACCCGACAAAAAGACCGTAGATGCAGCCGTCAAAAAAGGTGCTCTCACCGAGGCAGACGGCGAGCGTATCAAAAAATACGGCGTCAGCACGCTTAAAGAGGCCAAAGCACTGGGTGTGGATGTATCCCTTACGGAAGAAGAGGCCAACGACATCACCTACATCGTCCTCCACTTCGACGAACGCACGGAACACGGTCACAACCGCTTCGGCAAAGAACCCAAAGGCACCGCAAAAATGGCTTGCGTGCTTCTGGGGCTCGGAGCAGAGGCCAACACCAAAGTTTGCGATTCCGTATTCAAAACATTAGCAGAGAACGCCACCAAGATGGATTCCGAGCTGCTGCGTTTCCTGCTCAACCGCCTCACCAAAGCCGACATCCCCAAACTGCGCAGCAAACTTAACGCATTAGCCAAACCTCTTAACGCCAAAGAGCATGGCGAAATACTGACAGTCATCTGGGATTTCAAATCCCGCGTTTGCAACCCCAAAGATGTGGATCTCATCATCGAGATGCTGAAAGCAGACAAACATCCCGACAAATTGCTGGCAGCCATCCGCCAATACATGGTCACCCTCTACAAAGTCAAAGTACAGGACGAAGCAGAGAAAACCAAGATTGGCGAAGAGATTTTTGCCGCTATCAAGGGAAAAGACGAGGTACTGGGCACACAACACCTCATGCGCATTCTGGGCATGTCTTGCTCCCCC
>SUVM01000108.1 GCA_015062015.1 Akkermansiaceae bacterium
AACCGCTGCGTAGCTGCTCATGGATACCCCGGCATCTCCCTTTTCGATGCGGTACAGCGTTGCTCGCGATATACGCGCACGCTCCGCAAGCGTCGTCGTTGATATACGCCGCCGGCGCCGGGCATCCCGCAAATCATTTCCCATCTTCTTCAGGGCTCTTGCAGCTTGCGGATAGAGTGACCATCTCTCGTTCATGATGCCTGATTATGTCTCATATCTGAGCAAAAAGCAAGAGTTTTTAATCAGATGTAGAACAAAATACCTCTTTTCCCATAATTTTCAAACCCCAGCAATCCCTGTCAAGGCATACTCATGCCAAGACTGGGATTGCTGACAACAAAACATCAAGCGGTACATGCAGGATACGGAGTCGCGGATGACGCCACCGGTTCTGTAATAGCCTGGGCAATGATATCAAGCCCTCGCATCTTATCGGCCCGGCTGGCAGTGCAATACTGGCGTACCATGTACTGTCTCTGAGCTTTACACTTGCCATAATTATTCAGGGTTAATGCGTTGTAGTAAATCTATGGTACATCTCAAAAGAGTGTACCATGTGATGTACCATAGATGTACTGAAAACTGTACCATGGACATTAACGAAATTTTGATAAAAAGTCGATAAAAAAACGTTGTTAGAACCTCTATTTGCGAGATTTTAACAACGTTTTGATAAAAAAAGCGAGTCAGGGCGACAGGATTCGAACCTGCGACATCCAGCTCCCAAAGCTGGCGCTCTACCAGGCTGAGCTACGCCCTGTTTAAATGGTAGACGAGAAATGCGGGCATAAAAATGGTGGCTCGGGACGGGTTCGAACCGCCGACACGCGGATTTTCAATCCGCTGCTCTACCAACTGAGCTACCGAGCCACTTATTGCAGACCGCATTTGCGGGGTGCGGGCTCATTATACACATTTCCTGATTGTTTGGCAAGCAAAAAATTGAAGATTTTACACATTTTTTTATTCCCGCGCCATAAAACATTGAAATTACAACATCTACATTTCAAAGTTTTTTATCAACAAACGCACACCCCACCCCGTACTTTATACTTTGTACTTCCAACTTCCAACTTCCAACTTCGTACTTCTTTACACTTCCCCGAGTCGGGGCACCTCGTCCGCCAAAAACTCGGCAAGAGTTTTACCCTGAGCAAATGCTTTTTTCTCGAGAGCCTTACGAGTGGAGGGGTCCAAACTGAGGGTAACAAGCGTTTCCTCTTTCACCTGTACGCGAGACGGCAGAGAGAGCGGCAGCTCTTTCATCATCTCGCGAATAATATGCTCCTTGGCCACCGGAATCAATTTACGCGCCATCCAATTGCGCACGGTAGCCTCGGTAACAAAACATTTTTCGGCAAGCCAGGCGTAACTGTAGTTATTTGCCTTTAACCACAGTTTAATATTCAATTTCAGTTCGTCCTGATTCTGCGCGTCCACGATTAGGACTATATCATTTTTGCCACTACTTGGCAAGCCGTTAATGACACAACAAAGCATTTTTTTGAATTTTATACAATTTTAAGTTGACAACGTATCTGTTTTGATATAAATATGAGTCTATCTAACTAATCAAACAACCATGATTATCACCTTTACGTGTCCGCACTGCGGAGGGCATCAACTGCAACAAATACGGCAAGCCATACACCGCAGCGAAGTGAAGCTTACCACAGACAACAACGGGGAGCTGCAAGCCACCCCGTTAGGAGTGGTAGAGGAGCTTCGGGGGCCCGTACTGGGGTATAGATGTAAAAACTGCCGTTACCCGGACATAAAGAACCACGATGAAAAGGGGGGATTTTATTGGGGCAGCCCGGCAGAAGTACACCAAGCGGGGTGCATTACCATAGCAGAACAAGGCAGCACGCCGCACCGTTGCATGATTTGCCATAAAGACGGGCGCATGGAGCCGCTTTTGGTAGAAAGCAACCGAGGCGGCACCCTCAGCAGTGCACAACGCATCAAAATATTGACACGCAGAGGCAACAAGGGAGCCGTATTAATATGCGAAAGCGACCCCGGCATTGCGGCCTTCAGCAGCATCGATTGGCAAGGCATCGATAGCGAACGTGTGTGATGACACCACAAAGCCGCACCAATATTGATCAAAGAGAAGCAAGGAGGCACCGGAGATGCTGGATGCCAAAGTTCATTTTGCATTCACAGCCAAGCACAAGGCAGCCGCTTTTGAACAACAAAAAGCTTGGTATGCTTGCCAAGGCAGAGAAAACGTGATAGAATCCTCTGCGGATGAACAAGGCATTGTTACAGGTAGAGCATCTGAGCATCGAATTTCGCGGGCGCGCAGGCACAAGCTATGCCGTAACGGACGTCAGTTTTGCCATCAACGCCGGGGAAACACTGGGGATAGTGGGCGAGAGCGGCTCTGGCAAGTCCGTTACCTGCTCTGCACTCATGGGGTTACTGCCCAAGCCACCTGCATACATACCGCCCCAAGCACATGCATTTTTTAACGGGCAAGACCTCCTTTCCATGCGCGAAAAAGAGCTTGCCAAGCTGCGCGGCAACCGTATTTCCATGATATTTCAGGATCCGATGACGAGCCTGAACCCCTGTATCAGCATCGGCGACCAAGTGGCAGAGCCGCTCGTAATCCACCAAGGTATGGCGTGGAAGGAAGCCCGTGAACACGCCGTAGAAGAGCTGGCGCGCGTCGGCATCCCCGAGCCCCACAAACGCGCAAAAGCTTACCCGCATGAGTTTTCGGGCGGCATGCGTCAACGCGTCATGATAGCAATGGCACTCATCACACGCCCACAGCTCCTTATTGCGGATGAACCCACCACCGCTCTGGATGTAACCGTGCAAAAACAAGTGCTGGACCTACTGCAAGCACGGCAACAGGAGCTGGGCACCGCCATTATTCTTATTACGCACGATTTGGGGGTTGTGCGGCAATATGCCCACCGCATCCAAGTAATGTATGCCGGCAGCATCTTGGAAAGCGCCCCGGCAGAAGAACTGCTGCAACACCCGCGCCACGCCTACACCCGCGCCCTGCTCGCCTCCATACCCACCCCGGCAGCAAAAGGCCATAAACTGCAAACCATCCCCGGCTTGCCCCCCACCCTGCGAGCCCCGGTCTGCGGCTGTACCTTCCGCGAGCGCAACAAAATAGGCCGCCCGGAGCTCTGCCTCACCGGCAGCGTCCCCGAGCTGATAGAAATTGCGCCTTCTCACTTTGTCCGCAACTGCCCGGGGTGTCTGGGATAAGCAGAAGGAAGCTCCTCGGCCGCTTCCGGTTAGACAAGGGGACCTTGCAGCGGCTCACCTTAGCATAGCCCCGACTAAAAAAACGGAGCAAAACCATTTACGGGTTGCAATTTAAGAAAAAGAGGGTATAATACCCGCGCATGCTGACCATCAAAAAACTAACAAAAGCACACGCCGGGCGTACCTTATTTAACGAAACGGAGCTCATCGTCAACTGGGGGGAACGCATCGCGTTGGTAGGCCCCAACGGGGCGGGCAAATCCACCTTATTTCGCATGATATTGGGCGAAGACACGCCCGATGAGGGTCAGATTATCATGGATGAATACGGCGTAGTGGGCTACCTGCCGCAAGAAGCCGGCGACCCCAGCGACCGCACCGTGCTGGAAATTGCCATGAGCATTACCCCGGAAATGGGGGATGCCATCCGCACCATCCAACTTTGCGATGCCAAGGGAGACAACACCAGCGATGCCTACGCGCATGCCATGGATATTTTTATAGCCAACAACGGCTACCAGCTGGAGCCCAAGGCTAAGAGAATCCTGAAAGGCTTGGCATTTAAAGACGAGGATTTTCACCGCCCCGCCCGCGAGATGAGCGGTGGCTGGGTGATGCGCGCCCACTTGGCACAATTATTGGTAGCCGAGCCGGATTTGCTGATGCTGGACGAGCCCACCAACCACTTGGATTTGATGAGTTTGCTGTGGCTGCGCCGCTACCTGATGAACTACCCGGGGGCAATCTTCATGATTTCGCACGACCGCGACTTTATGGACGAGCTGGTAGAGACAGTGTACGACATCGAAAACCAAGAGCTGGTGCGCTATACGGGCAATTACTCAAAATTTTTGGAGCTCAAAGAGCAACGCTACGAGATACTCTTGGCGGCGTGGCGTAACCAACAACGAGAAATCGCACACTTCGAAGCTTTTATCGAGCGTTTCCGCTCTGTGGCATCCAAAGCGGCACAGGTACAAAGCCGCATTAAACAATTGGAAAAAATAAAGCGCATCGAAAAGCCCAAACAGGCACGCCGCATGTTCAAATTCATTTTCCCGCAACCCCCACGCGCCATGCAACGCGTGATGGAACTGGAGAAAGTAGGGCAAAGCTACGGCGAAAAACGCATTTATAAGAACCTGGATTTACTTATTGAGCGCGGCGACCGCATTGTATTGGTGGGGCCCAACGGGGCGGGCAAATCCACCCTGCTCAAGATTTTAGCCGGGGTAATCCCCATAGACGAGGGCAAGCGCACCTTGGGCACCACTACACGCATTGGTTATTTCTCCCAAATGCGTTCGGAGAACCTGACACCCAACTTTACCGTGCTGGAGGAAATTATGAATGCCGACCCCGAGCTGCGCGAGGAAGAAGCGCGCGCGGTGCTCGGCTCATTCATGTTCCGCAAGCTGGATTGTGAAAAGCGTGTAGAAGTGCTCAGCGGCGGCGAAAAATCCCGCCTCAGCCTGGTCAAATTCCTGGTAAATCCGCCCAATTTATTGTTAATGGACGAGCCGACCACCCACTTGGATATCATGAGTGTGGAAGCACTATCCCAAGCATTAAAGCGGTATGAAGGCACGCTGGTATTCATCTCTCACGATGTTCATTTTATCCGCTCTCTGGCAGAAAAAACACTGCACATTGCCCACGGTGTCGTAACGCCCTATGCCGGCGGGTATGATTATTATCTGGAAAAATCCGGCTTGCTGGATAATCCGGATGCCATGAATATGTAAGAGCGAAAGAGAGTTTTGCCCAAGCTCGCAGCCTCTGCATTTTGTACTGTGCACAAAATGCAGAAGATTGCGTATAAAGGCTACCGTTTTTACGGTAGTCATACAGAGGCTGCTTTACCCGCTGCCAATGGCAATAAGCACAACGAAAAATCGTACCGCATCCGCTCCCATTCTGCAATTTCCGTCTTGTATTATGGGAAAAATATGTTAAAGTGTTAGTGTACACACGACGCCTCACTTATGAACAAGAAAGTAACCCCTTACATTTATGGCGTAACGGCAGCTGCGGTAACAATTGCCACGGCCGGTGTTATGTCTGCCCTTATTTTGGGCAACGGAGAACCGAAAGCCATTTTACCGCCGGAGAAAGAAGCCTTAGCCCAAAAAGACCCGGCCTACGCACAAGAGCTGGCCAATGTGGTATTGGAACAAAAATGCGCGGCCTGCCACGGAGAAAACGCCGACTATAACGGCTTTGTCAACTTCTTTGCATTCGGTAAATTACGCCGGGACGTAGAAGGCGCACAACGCGCTTTCACTATGACACCGGACAAGAAGGTGCGCTCTCGCATAACGGACTTAGCCAAGATGGACTATGTGCTGCGCACCGGCAAAATGCCCCCGGCAGCCTACACCATGATGCACCCGGGCAGCTTCCTTACCGATGCAGACATCAAGTTGCTACGCTATGCCTACGGTAAAACGGATTTTGAGCCCATCAAGCCATACCAAGCACCAACCGGCCTCAGCGCAGAAGAGCAACTGAAAGAAAGCCGCCGCGTGCTTTTAGGCCACTTGCTGTTCTTCGACGGCAGGCTGTCCACCAACAACAAAGTGTCTTGCTCCAGCTGCCACGATTTACAAAAAGGCGGCACGGATAACTTGGCGAAGTCGGAAGGCGTACCGAAGACGGAAGGCGCACCGGGGCCGGACGGCAAACCGCAACTGGGTGGCGTAAACGCCCCCACCGTATTTAACGCCGCCGGGCACATCCTCCAGTTCTGGGATGGCCGTGCCACCGACCTGCAAGACCAGGCAGCCGACCCGCCCCTTAACCCGGTGGAAATGGGCTATGCCATAGAGAAAGATTGGGACAAGATTATCGCCAAACTCGCGGACGACGAGTGCTACCGCCTCCTGTTTAACGAGGTATACGAGGGAAAAATATCCAAAGCAACCATCACACACGCCATTGCCGCGTTCGAAAAAACCTTGGTAACACCCAACTCCGCGTTCGACTGCTACCTCAAGGGCGATAAATCTGCCCTCACAGAGCAGCAAATTGCCGGTATGGAAGCCTTCCGTGCCTACGGCTGCGCCAGCTGCCACTCCGGGGCAACGCTCGGCGGCAACAGCTTCGAGTACATCAACACCAACGCTCCCTTGCGTGCCCATGCAAAAGGTTACCGGGAAGGTGCTTACGGCATATACGACCGCACCAAGGAAGAAAAGGACAGAGACATGTTCCGCGTGCCCACCCTTCGCAACGTAGCCCTCACAGCACCGTACTTCCACACCGGCACCGTAACGGATTTGAGCGAGGCGGTGCGCATCATGTTCGAAACACAAACCACGCTGCACCCTTCTACCACCACCATCAACAATGTAACCGCATTCCTGCACGCCCAAACCGGCCAATATAAAGGCACGCCGCTCGACAAATTAACGCGCAGACAAGTTTTGCCCGACTACGCCAGAGCAAACGGCCTCGTGCTCCAACAAAAACGCCGCGAAGCCGAAAAAGCCAAAGAAAAAGCCCGCCAAGAAGCCGCCAAACAACTTAAAGAAAAAAAACGTAAGGCTGCCGAAGCAGAAAAAGCACGCCAAGAAGCCGCTGCCCGCTTAGCAGAAGAACGGCGTAAAGCAGAGGAAGCCCGCTTGGCAGAGGAAGCCCGCTTAGCAGAGGTAGCCCGCAAGGCAGAGCAAGCCCGCAAGGCAAAAGAAGCCCGCAAGGCAGAGGAAGCCCGCATGGCTGAAGAAGCCCGCTGGGCAGAAGAAGACCGC
>SUVM01000109.1 GCA_015062015.1 Akkermansiaceae bacterium
CAGAAAATGTTGCTATTGATACGACCTGAACATAAAGTTTTCGCCGTTTTCTCGCAACTCCATATCTCATCGGGCTTTCGCCTTATGAGCTAGGAAACTTTGGGACACATGTGACACATGTGCCCCTTGGAAAAATACACCGGCGACAAAGCTTGTTGGTATTTGAATGAACAGGCGCACATAGACTCGCATTTTTGCTCTATTGTTTTTTTCTTGCCAAACGGGCGGGGTGGGGGTATAGTGGGGGTATGGATTTATCTGCATTTAGAGAAGAGTACCTCAAGGATACGTTGCACCGTAAGGATTTGGCGGATACGCCGTTTGAGCAATTTGACCGCTGGTTTAAGCAGGCGTTGCAGAGCGGAATCCCGGAGCCGAATGCCATGAGTATAGCGACGGCAACGGCAGATGGTCGCCCCTCGTTGCGTACGGTGTTGCTGAAGTATTATGATGCTACGGGGTACGTCTTTTTTACCAACTATACCAGCCGCAAGGCGAAGGAGTTGGAGGCTAACCCGGAGGTGTGTATGATGCTGCCGTGGGTAACGCTGGAACGCCAAATCATTGTGTATGGCCGGGCAGAAAAAATCTCTCGCATGGAGACGCTCAAATATTTTTTAACGCGCCCGAGAGAAAGCCAGTTAGGGGCGTGGGTGTCTCATCAAAGTCAGGTGATTTCTACGCGCAAGCTTCTGATGATGAAATTGCAGGAGCTTAAAAACAAGTTTGCTGCCGGTAAGGTGCCTTTGCCGGATTTTTGGGGCGGTTATCGTATTGTGCCGCACCATGTGGAGTTTTGGCAAGGTGGCCCCGGCCGCGTGCACGACCGCTTCCTTTACACGTTGCAAGAGGACGGCACTTGGGGTATTGAGCGCTTGCAACCCTAACCCCTACCCCCGTAGGGGGAAGTTGGAAGTTGGAAGTTGGAAGGCGGAAGGTTTGAAGTTGGAAGGTGGAAGTTGAAAGTTGGAAGTTGGAAGTTGAAAGTTGGAAGTTGGAAGTTGGAAGTTGGAAGTTGAAAGTTGGAAGTTGGAAGGTGAAAGTTGAAAATTGAAAATTGAAAATTGAAAATTGAAAATTGAAAATTGGAAGGGGGTGGGGGAGGTGGTATGTATGGTTTTTAACCGATTCTGGTGAGGATGAGTTCTCTCACCATGCATTGGTTGGTGGTGGCGTTGCCGTTGGTGCAGGTGGCGGGGTTGTAGCGCAGGGAGAAGCGGTGGGGGCCCGCCTTTAGCACCAGTGTATGGGCGGCGGTGTAGGTGTAGTCCTCCCAGTTGCCTTGCTCGGTGTTGTGCGGCATGGGGGTAAGGCCAACGCAGTGCCCGTCTGCCAGTAGTTCTCGCAGGGCGCAGGTGTCTCCGTCTCGTTTGGAGGCGGTGGCATTGCAATAGCGTATCCGTACGCTGTATGTGCCGGCAGCCAAGGTGCAGCTCTCGTAGTCCAGCTGTGCGGTATGGGGTTGGGTATCCAGCCAGGCCTGTTGGTGTTCCACTAAGTATTCTGCCTCGGCACCAATGCGCAAGGGTTGCAGTACGGTGCGGGCACCCGGGGCGGGGAACTCGAGGGGGCTGCTGAACCCGGAGGTGCGGTTGTCTGCAATGGCTTGGATGCGGTAGGTGTTGAGGAATTTGTTGTTTTTAGGCGGGGAGAATGTGCAGCCTAACACAGAGCCGATGGCTTTTCCGTTGGCATAAATGTAGTAGGCTTGTGCGCCCGGTACGGGCAGCCAGCGCAGTAGCTCCGGGGTGGGGGTGTCCCATTGCGGGGCGGGTAAGTCTTCCACCGCCGGGGGGAAGGGTGCGGCTTCTTCTTCTTCCTGCGGCATAAGCTCAATTTCCACATGCACGCGGCCGGTGGTGTCCAGCGGTATCATGGGGGAGGCCGCTTTGCCGTTAACCATGACAGAGCAAATGTCTGTGCCATAGCCGTTGATGTGCACGTTGAGCTCCATGCCGCGGATACGCAGATTCGTCAGCCAATGGCTGCCGGCATAGGCTTTGGGTACGCAGGGGGAGAACACGAGGCTGTTGTGCTCGTATTGTATGCCGAACATGCCGTAAAAATACATGCCCAGCATGCCGCCGACACTCCACAGTTGGCGGTCCGAGTTGAGTAGGGTGTCTTCTGCCTCGCCGGTGTCTGCCCGGAAGTTTTCTTTGTTGGTGCCAAAGGCCAGTGCCGCGCGCAATAACGATGCCATGGAGAACGCCATGCCGCCCGTGTCTCCCAGCGCGGCGTGTGCCAGCATGACAAAGGCCTCTTGGAACGGCCATACGGCGCGGTTGTGGTAACAGGCCGGGGTGTCGGACTTGTAGGGGGAAAACACGGGGGTTCCCCATGCGGAGCGGGGTATGGCAGCCAAGGCACGGCGGTTGTGCTCTCCGGTTAATCCGCAGAACACGGCCAGCGCGGTGGCAAGGGAGTCTACGCGGTCTTCTGCGTAGCCGTCTTCTGTAAGGTACATGCTGTATTGCATGTTGGCACGGCTCCAAAAGTGCTTTTGTATGGCGGCTCCCAGGGCCTCGGCCCGTTGGGCGTATGGGGCGGCGGCAGCGGTGTTGCCGGCTTCTTTGAGCATGGCTGCGGTAATTTGGTGTGCCGCATAGTGCAGAATATTGGTGCCCAAAGCGTAAGAGGCACCAATGTCTGCCATGCTCATGTGGGCGGGGTAGCTTTGCTCCCGCCAGTCAATAAAGGTGGTTTCGCCGGGTACCAACCCGTTGTTGCCTATGCGCAGTACGCTGTCTTGCTCCAGGGTGTTAACCAGCACTTCCGTGCAATAGGCCAGCCACTCGCGGTCTCCTGTGGATTGGTAGAGGCACCATGCCCCCAGTGCCCATGCAACGCGGTCTGTAGAGATAGGCCAACCGCCGCCGGTGCCGGTGTCTTGCAGGATGACGCCGCCCTTTACGCGGGATTTAAGGCTGTTGCGCACGGCAGACGGCTCTGTGAGGCCGGCTCCTAAGGCGGCGGCATAGGCTATATCCCGTGTCCAGACGGTGGACCAATTGGCTCCGGCCAGCAGTAAGGCTCCTTGGTGAATATTGGCGCGCAGCTCCCGCACGGCCATATTGTACATGGCGGTAAGGATGGGTAGGCTGCTGCGCATGCCGGGGTAGCCCGGCGGGGGCTCCGGTATATCTACTGTGCGCGTGGCTGCCCCCGGCCGTGTAATGCGGAGTCGGCGTGTGCCCTCCAGCTCGGCAACAAGGCCGTTATTCTGTTGTAAGCCTACCGACGTTAGCCGGTAGGCTTCGTTTTGGAACAGAATCTTAGGAGATGTTGCCGGCATAGTGGGCGTGTGCCGAGGGGGAGTTACAGAATGGCTCCGGGGGTGTAGCCCACACCTGCCGGGTATTGGTCCGCCAGCTCTTGCACCATGGCGCAGAAAGCGTCCGTTTGGTCGCCGGCCATGCCGGTGTCTCCGGCGTTGGCATCGTAAATCTGCTGTATCTCGTCGCGGCTCAGTTTCAGGCGGCCGTCTGCCCCCAAGCGGTCCAACAAGTCATTTTGCGAGATGTTGCCGCTGCGCAGGTCGTCGGACACCGCTACGGCGTGTTCTTTAATCACCTCGTGGGCTTCTTCGCGGCCTACCCCGCGCTTCACGGCGGCCATCATAAGGGTGGTGGTCATCAGGAAGGGCAGGTAGCGGTTCAGCTCGGTCCGGATGACGGGCTCGTAAATACCCATTTGATCCAGCACGGTCAGGAAGGTTTCAAATAAGCCGTCGGCAGCCATAAAGGCATCCGGCAAGACGCAGCGGCGCACCACGGAGCAGGATACATCGCCCTCGTTCCATTGGTCGCCGATGATGCCGCCAATCATCGTAAGGTGCCCCTTGAGGATGGCATGGAAGCCGTTGACGCGCTCGCAGGAACGCGGGTTTTGCTTGTGCGGCATGGCGCTGGAGCCCGTTTGCCCCTTGGCAAAGCCTTCGGTGCAAAGCTCGTGCCCTACCATCAAACGCCAGGTTTTGCAGAAGCTGCTCGGACCGCTGGCCAAGCCCACCAAACCGGAGATGATTTCAAAATCCAGCGAGCGGGGGTAAACCTGCCCCACGTTCGCCCATTTGCCGGCAATGCCCAGATGGGCGCAAATGCGGTTCTCCAGCTCGCGCACGGTCTGTGCGTTTTTGGAAAAGAGGGAGAGCTGGTCGAGCTGCGTGCCGACGGCCCCCTTGAGCCCGCGCACGCGGTAGCGCTCCATCATGCTCAGCCACGCGCGGGTCCAGTGCACAATTTCTTCGCCGAACATGGCAATGCGCTTGCCCATGGTAGAGGCTTGCGCCGCCACATTGTGCGTACGCGCCCCGAATACCACGTCTCGCCACGCGGCGGCGTGCTTGCTCATACGGGCCAGCACGGCCACAGCCTTGTCGCGGATAATTTGCATGCTGCGCCATACCTGCAACTGCTCCACATTTTCCGTGAGGTCGCGGCTTGTCATACCTTTGTGGATGTGCTGGTGGCCGGCCAAGTCGCAGAACTCTTCGATGCGGGCTTTTACATCGTGGCGGGTAATGCGCTCGCGGTTGTTAATGGATTCCACATCCACTTGTCCCTTAACGCGTTCGTAGGCATCTATGGCTTCTTGCGGTATATCCAGCCCCAGGTCTTTTTGGGCTTTCATGACGGCGATCCAAAATTCGCGCTCCAGCACAATGCGCCCTTCTGCAGACCAGATGGCCTTCATGGCGTCCGATGCGTAGCGCCCTGCCAATACGTTAGGAATTGCGTTCATATTCATGTGGTATTTCGGTGGGAAAGGGTATTCTACCATACTCATGCTCGGTTGGCAAGTCTATCTTAATGGGTAATGTATAGTTGTGGGTAATTATTCTTGCAATTATGATTTGCCCCGGGCTCTTCTTTCTTTAGCGTTGACAATCGGCAGAATAGGTGTAGAATAGGCGTGTTAAGTATGGCTTCTCACTTCCAAGAAACGCATTTCGATAGAGCAAAGCACGTCTTTCATTCTCCGGAATTTGAGGAGATTATTAAGGACACAATACGTTTTTTTAACGGAACACCTGTTCATAAACTACCCCCACCTGAACGGTTTTCTGGTACGGGGGTTTATGCCTTGTATTATATAGGAAAAAATGTTTACTATACCTCTTTGTACAATCAAAACAGGTTGGCGTTTGCTCAACCTATATATGTAGGTAAAGCTGTACCCCGTGGGTGGCGTCAGTCGAAAAACGCAGCGGAAGGCGTAAGCTCAAATTCGGAATTATATAATCGATTAAAAGATCATACCAAGAGTATAGATGCCGCTAAAAACCTATTACTGGAGGACTTTTTTTGCAGATTCATGATTTTGGAAGGCGGGGATGCATCATTGATAGCCACAGTAGAAGCGGCTCTCATTAGGATGTTTAAACCGGTATGGAATTCGTGCCTGGATGGCTTTGGTAATCATACGCCCGGTGCAGGAAGATTTAACCAAGCTAAATCTGATTGGGATGTTTTGCATCCCGGGCGAAATTGGGCGGAAAAATGCACAGGCATGCATAATAGTAAAGAAGATATTGTAGCTCAAATTTCTAAATATCTTAATAATGATTAGTTCGTTAGAGCTGTTTTCAGGCGCAGGAGGTCTTGCAAAGGGATTAGAACTTGCCGGTGCTGTCCATCGGGGGTTTGTTGAGTATAATGGTGACGCATGCCAAACGTTACGAAATAACTTTTCGTCAGAACTTATTCACGAGGCGGATGTCAGAGAATATGATTTTGACTCAATAGGAGAAGTGGATTTTATTGCAGGGGGACCCCCCTGTCAGCCATTTTCTATCGGCGGAAAAGCAAAGGGTAAAGACGATGCGCGCGATATGTTTCCTCAGGCAATCCGCGCTATACGTGCGAAAATGCCCAAAGCGTTTTTATTTGAAAATGTCAAGGGGCTGCTCAGAACAGGCTTTGCCGAATATTTCGAATATATTATTTTACAATTAAGCTATCCTGAAATATCTTTATTATCAGATGATTGGCTTGATGATTTGCGAGAGTTAAGAAAAATACATTCATTAGGGGGCTATACCGGGCTTAAGTATCGTATTCAATACAAATTAGTTAACGCAGCAGACTATGGCGTTCCTCAAAAAAGAGAACGCGTGTTAATTGTGGGTATACGGGACGACTTGAATGTTGCATGGTCTTTCCCTGAGCCCACTCATTCTAAGGATGCCTTGTACTGGCAAAAGTATGTAACAGGTGAATATTGGAGACGACATCAAATCGCCCCAACTGATAGAGAAAAAGCAAGGGAACAACGCTTGAAAAAAGAGCTAATTCAAAAATACGGAATGTTTCCGCCGTCAGAGTTACCATGGGTAACGATGCGTGATGCTTTTGAAGGTATACCCGATCCTGTTTCTTATCCCGATTTTGATAAAGAACATGTATATCGCCCCGGAGCAAAGTTATACCCCGGGCATACAGGTAGTGAAATAGATGAGCCCTCTAAAACGATAAAAGCAGGTGCTCATGGTGTTCCCGGGGGTGAAAATCTTGTTGATTTTTGCAATGGGCATGTCCGCTATTTAACGGTCTTAGAAGCAAAGAGAATCCAAACTTTCCCCGACGACTACAGAATAAGCGGTGCTTGGTCGGAAAGTATGCGACAAATGGGAAATGCTGTGCCTGTAAAATTGGCTCAGTATATAGCGTCTTCTCTTTTCCGGGCTGTTTTTGGGAGCTCGGAGAGTTACATGCCTTCGTAATCCCGGATGAGCTCTACAAAGGCGGGGAGGGTGGTGCGCTGGGTCCAGGGGCCTATGCCTTTGAGGCGTGCGGCGGCCTCTATGGTGGTGGGTTTGGTGGTAGCCATGGCGCGCATGGTTTCTGTGTTGAGGATGCGGTACACGGGCATGCGGAATTCGGCGGCCAGGTCTTTGCGGAGTTCGGCGAG
>SUVM01000110.1 GCA_015062015.1 Akkermansiaceae bacterium
AAGGAGATGGCGGAGGTGTATGAGGCGCATACGGGGGTGCCGTTCGGGATGAGGAATAATTACTTTACGGGTGTGTTTGATGTGGCGCGCGCTAAGGATAAGGGGGAGGCGGTGGACCAGCCTGCGTGTGTGTGTGGTGGTAAGTATGGGCGGTTGATTGCTCGCCAGCATCATAACCAGCAGTTGAATTGGCAGACGAGTGCAACGGCGGTGTTTGTGGGGACGATGCGTGAGCAGTTGAATTATGTAGCGACGTCTCATATCAGCCGCAGTTGGCAGACGTTGTTGGCGGATAGGCTGTTTGAGCGGCGGTTGCGTGCGGAGATTGGGGATGCTGCGCTGGATTTGATTCAGAATTGGTGCCAAATGATTGATGGTGCAGTGTTGGCGGATGCTAAGGTGAATGCGTTGATGCACCGGTTTTTGGGGCGTGTTATGGCGGCTTATGCGGTGAGCCGGTTGGCGGGTAATGTGTACACGTTTATGAAGCAGGGGAGTGCTTTGCTGAATGGTTTTGTGGGTGGTTATGTGCCGGAGCATGTGATGGCGGGTAATGAGTTGGTGCAGCATTTGACCTACCGGCATATTGGTTTTGGGGAGTATGTGGCGGCTCTTGCTAAGGCGGTGAGTGGTAAAACGGAGATTACAGCGCAGGAGTTGGCTAAGGCCGGGTTTATTGCGGGGCGTAAGCGTGTGACGGGGAGCCATGTGGAGGAGGCTGCTTTGTTGGCCCCGGGGCAGAAGGTGCCGGGCAAGTTGGGGCGCAAGATGCGTGCGCTGTATGAAGCTAATATGGATGCTATTGGTTGGGCGGATGTTGCCGCTAATACGCGGGCTGCATTGGCTGTGGCGGAGGTTGTGTACCAACAGGCGAAGCGTGAGAATAAGGATGGGCTGGTGCCGGATGCGGAGTTGCGCCGGGTGGCGATTGAGACGGCGGGGTTGATGATTGACCGTGCGGCGCAGCCGCAGTTGCGGACGCAGAAGGGGTATTGGGCTGCCGGTGGAGGGATGTTCGGGGCGTTGGGGAATTTCTTTTTTATGTTTAAGAGTGAGGTGTTGGCTAAGGTGGGGTTGTATACGGCGCAGATGATGGCCGGGAAGCATGGTGCGTGGATTGTGGGGGCGTTGAGTTTTGGCGTGGCTAATAGTTTAGTGCTGGCGTTGATTGATTGGATTGGCGGGCGTTGGTATGACGATGATGAGGATAAGTGGAAGAAGCGGTTGGCCAAGTTCTCGTTTAATGTGGTGGCGAATGATATTTCTAGTGTGCCGGGTGTGGGTGATGCTGTGGGGGATTTGCGGTCTGCGGTGTTGGGGGAATGGAGTTTCGGCAGTAGCCGTTTGGTTGATTTGGTGCCGTTTGGTGAGATGGGTAAGTATGGCGCGCGCGAGGTGAAGAATATTGCGGAGGGGGCGCGCTGGGATAAGCATGTGGGGGCTTTGTGCGGTTTGGCGCGCTCTGTGGGGGCTGCCGGTGGGTGGTTCCAAGGCGGGCGTAGCCAAACGGTGAATAGTTGCGCGGAGTTGGCGTTGGCTGCGGCTAATGTTTCTAACTGGGGGCGGTTCTTTAAGGATGTTGGTAAGAAGGTTGAGGGAAAGAAGGATAAGCCGAAGAAGAAGCGGGGGAAGAAGAAGGATTGAGGGGCGGGGGGACTCCCTAGACAAGTGTTGGGCTTGTCTAGGGAGTTGGGTGCTTGTCTAGGGAGTTAGCCGGGGAGGATGGGAGGGATAGAGGCTGCTACGGTGCGTAGTTGTTCTGCGGTGGGGCGTATGTAGACGGCGTGGACGTCTGCGCTGTCGTGTCCGACAAGTTGCATGGCCATGCCTTGTGAGATGCCGGCTGTTTGTAGCATGGTGGCTACCGAGGCTCTGAGGGAGTGGAATGTTTTGCTGTGCCATGCGCGGCGTCTACCGCCGAGTTTGCTGCCAGCGATGCCGATGCCGTGGCTGCGGACGAGTTGGGTGAACTCCGGGCTGGGGTTGGTGTGGTTGTGGAGTCGCGGGTGCAGGAAATCTGCATTAGGGTTTTGTTGCCGTGTTGCAAGTGCCCAGTTGTAAAACCACTCTTGCATGGGTTGGCAGAGGGGGCGTGCGGTTTTGCCGGTGATGATTGTGACGGTGCGTGATTCAAAATCAAACTGGTTCCAGCGTAGGGATAGGATATCGGAGAGGCGTTGACCGTAGGTGCCGAGGCAGCAGAGGACTGCAGATGCCCACTCGTCGGGTAGTTTGGCGATGAGGAGCTGTATTTCTGCGAGGGTAAAGGCTTCGTGGATGATTTTTTCGTCTTTGCTGTCGGGGGGGATGGAGACTTTATCGCACGGGTTGCGTTCGATGATTTCGGAGTCTACGGCCCACTCGAATGCAGCGCGGATGGCAGAGAGGTCTTTGCGGCAGGTGGAGCCGCGAACTTGGGAGCGGCGGTGGGTTACCCAAGATTTGATGTCTGCTTTGGTTATTTCTCGTAAGGGTAAGGCTGCACGGTGTCCAAGCCAGAGGGTGAAGATGTCGTAGGCGGTTTTGGCGTTGTTGTAGGTGCGTTGTGAGACTCTGCCGAGTTTGCCGTTGAGCATGGTGGCAAATAGCTCTGTGGTGGGCATGTTGTTGTGTTTGGCGTGGTCGGTGTCTGTTTGTAGGGCTATGCTGTGAGCAATGAATTGTGCGCGGTTGCGAGCTTGCGCTTTGCTGAGTTTTTCGCCTTGGAAGATGCCGCCTTGGACCGGTACTTTGGTAGACTTTTTACGCCGGATGCCGTCCGGACCGGTGTATTGGCATATCCAGTAGGGGGATTTAGAGTCTTGAAAGATGATGATGTTAGTGGAGGTTTTCATGATTGTATTAGGTTTGTGAGTCGCGCTGATGTCGCGCGGGACAGTCGCGCTGTTTTCGCGCGATGTCATAGGCCTATTAAGCCTAATAAAATCATGTAAATCAAGTAAATACAACTAAACCCGCCTATCAGGCGGGTTTAGTGAAGTAGCCCCGGCGGGAATCGAACCCACATCGAAGGTACCGGAAACCTTTGTCCTATCCATTGAACGACGGAGCCATGGCACCGCAACAGGGCGGTGTGCAGGGGTATGATGCCAGATGGCGTGCGCAATGTCAAGCCGCGATTGCGCAGTATGTCGAAAATCCGTCGTTTTGGCAGAGCTTGGTATAAAAAACGGGGCAGAAGTATAGTTTTGAGTTGCCGTGGGGCAGGGGGTGTGGTAGTATAGGGGCACTATGTTAAAAGGAATTTCTCCCGTTGTGTCTCCCGCACTGCTCAAGATTTTGGCTGAGATGGGGCATGGAGACGAGATTGTTTTTTCGGATGCACACTTCCCGGGGCATACTTTCAATAGCACCGTAGTGCGCGCGGATGGTTTGGGGGTGGATGCCCTGTTGGCCGGTATTATCCCCCTTTTCGAGCTGGATGCCTACGCCACCCCGGTGGTGATGATGGAGGCCGTACCCGGCGATACGCTGGACCCGGCTGTAGAGGCCAAGTACCGCAAGGCTTTGGGGTACGAGGGCGAGATTGAGCGTGAGGAGCGTTACGCTTTTTACGAGCGCGCCAAAAAAGCCTATGCCGTGGTGGTAACCGGAGAGACCGCCAAATACGGCAACATTATCCTTAAAAAAGGTGTAACCCCCGTTTGCTGAGTGTACGGCCGTGTTTCGTATCTGTAAAACCATAGAGCTGGAGAGCGGGCATTTGCTCTCCAAACACCCGGGGAGCTGCCAGTTTCCGCATGGCCATACGCGTAGCGTAGAGCTGGTGTTTGTTGCGGATTCTCTGGATTCTCATGATATGGTGCTCGATTTTAAGGCCATTAAAGAGATGATGGGGGCTTTTTTGCAGCGTTTCGACCACGCTCTTTGTATGAATACGCAAGACCCTCATTTTGAGCAGTTCCGCAGCATTTACGGAGAACGCATTATCCCCTTCGAGCAGCAGGACCCCACCAGCGAGGCCATGGCCTACACCGTGTTCCGTTTCGCGGCAGAGGCTTTGAGTAAGGCTGCACGCGGAATCGGCACCTCTTACCCTGTGCGGGATTGCGTGCGTTTGGAGCGCGTGCGCGTGTGGGAAACCTCCTCCAGCTGGGCAGAATACGCAGAATAAGAAGCAACTGTACCACACCAACCATGCAACAAATTTGGTTAACTCAAGATGCCGCTAACCCGGACCTGATAATCTACATGTTGGGGTGGGCGGCAACGCCTAATGCGGTGCGGCATATCTCTACACCGGGGTATGATGTGCTGGCCTGTTGCAATTATACGCAGCTGCAAGTGCTGCGTGCGCAGGACTTTGCCCGCTACCGCCGCATTTATTTGTTTGCGTGGTCCTTTGGTATTTGGGTGGCAGAGCACTGTTGCCGGGAGTTGCCTTTGTACCGCGCCATTGCGCTTAACGGCACGCCGTTCCCAACGCATCCGCAGTGGGGAATGCGCCTTAAAGCCGTGTTGCGCAGCATGCGTGCCATGGCTAAAAACGGGGGCGGTAATCCGTTTAACGATGGCAGTGCAGAGGCCGGCCGCTATATGCCCGCTGGCCCGTATGCAGAGCGCTCTGCCGTGCAAAATGTGGCAGAGCTGGAGTTTTTGGCCGCAGCCGCAGAGGCGGATTCTGCCGCCCACCTCCATTGGCACCGTGCCTACATTGCGGATAAGGATGAGATATTCCCCCCGGTGCGTATGTGGGCCTATTGGCAAAGTGTGGGCTTGGGCACGGGGTTTGAGAGCTATCATTATCCATTTGCCCGGCCGGAGCTGGTGCAGGGCGAGCTTGCCCCGGCCGGGGATGGCGAATCTGCATGACGCATGCCGGCAATTCGCCATGGTGAGGGGATCAGAACTTGAATACCCCTTGGATTTGGAAGACTAACTCGCCGCTGCGGTCTGTTTGCCCGGCGGGGTGGAAGATGTATTGCACATCCGGTTGAATGAAGAACGTGGGCGTTACCTGAATAACGGCACTCAGCTCCACCCCGTATTCATTTTTATTGACAAGCGGAGAAACGGAGTCTGCCGCGCGCGCCCACAGAAAACCCACGGCTAATTGGTCCCGATTGGCTAAACTCCCCCAGCCGGAATCACGGAACGGAGCCTGCAAGACAAGCCCTGCCGTGGCGGCTGCTTTCACGTTGCTGAGGGCGGCGGCATCCGTATCCATAACACCGCAGCGTGCAAAGAACCCCAGCTGAGAGTTTTTACCCAACTGTTGTTGCATATTGAACGCTGCGCCCGAGCCCGTGTCTCCGTCTCCGTGGGTGATAGTGTACTGGAATCGGTAGGTACCCGGCCCCATGCCCAGCACATCATCTGCCACCCAGCCAAACTCGGAGAGGTGCACCCAGGCATCGCTGCTCATGTGCCGAAACGGGTTTTGGTTGATGCCGGCTTCGTACCCGGTGGTTGCATACATGGCGTAAAAGCTCTTGCAGGGTTGCCATGCGGTCAAGAACCCGAAGTTGGCCCACTCCAACGGTAAACACGGGTTGGCGGTGAATGCAGAGTTCATCAGGTTCCCGTTCCACGAGGCAGAGTACGCATTCTGATCCAAATAGCTGGAGGTATCAATCGTGCCCACCATGCCTACCCATTTGCCATTGGCCAGGCTGTAGCCCAGTGCCAAGTGGGGTATGTACACGCCATTTCCGCCGCGTAGGGAGGCTTGCGGGTTGCTCACACTGCCTATGCTCTTTTGCACCCCGGCTTTGCGCTCATTAAAATTAAAGCCTTGGCCCCAATCTGCTTCAAACGTAAGGAACAAGCCTTGGCTGTTGTCGCTCTTTTTGAGCAAATACCACACACCGCTCAGCGAGTTGTTGGTAGAGCCAAAGTGGTTTTTGCCCCCATCGCTTGCAGGGGTAATACCGGCATAACCCGCGCTGAGGGTAAGGCTGTATTGCAAACCGTAGCGGCTGAGGCGTGATTTGATGTGCTGTGCGGAGTCGGAGATAGCATCTTGCTCAATCCACGGGCTGGGCTCCAACGCTGTGTTACCCGGCACGAATAAGCTGTCCAAATACGGCATGAATCGCTGTGGGGAAGCCGGTAAAAACTCCCATCCGCCTGCCGTGTAACGCGGTTTATAGCTGCGCTCCAAAAGTGCCTCGTGTGTGGGTACACCGGGGTAGCGGCGTGCATGTTGCTCGTGCGGGTGCATCGTGTCGTGCAGAGCCGACGTGTGCGCATCGGGCAAAATGTAGGGTAGCCACCCAAATGCCGTGTCCAAGAACCCCTCGCTTTCTGCCGGGGGCTCCCCGGCGTATAGTGGTGTGCCTACCAGCATCGCAGCTGCCAACAGATAGTGTATGGTGTTTATTTTCATGGTTCTGCTATAGAGAGCCCACCTTGCCGCGTAGGGTTGAATAACAAACAGATTTTCCCGCCTTGTAAAAAAATGTCATGTTTGACACAAAAAATGCTTGCACTTTTGGCCTGTTGCCGCTACAATCCTCTCCGCACGGTGCAGCTTTGTGCGCACCATGCGTTTAACAGATGCGCAGTTAGCTCAGTGGTAGAGCACATCCTTCACACGGATGGGGTCACAAGTTCGAATCTTGTACTGCGTAGCCCATAAAGGCCATAAGTTTTAACGACTTACGGCCTTTAATTTTTCTTGCTTTTGTTAGGTGTCAAAATAACTCATTCCGTACCATGACGCTTTTTTAGTTGTTGCACCGGTTGCTGCACCTGTGCTAAAACAGGGGGCACATGATTAACGTAAGCAAAGCACCGGGCGGCGGACATACAACATGCCCGTGGCTTGTCATCATCCCGCGGCGGTATAGCGCCACGGGCAAGCGGGTATACCGCCGTTTTGCCACAAAATCCCGCGCCACCACCTTTGCAGAGCAAACCCGCCAGCACC
>SUVM01000111.1 GCA_015062015.1 Akkermansiaceae bacterium
CAGCACACGGCGGCAGAGCTCCTCGAAGACCCCGATTGGGGTTGCGAGGATGATGAGCTCTGCCCCTTCGCACGCGCGGCGTGCATCCTCGTAGGTATGCTCTATGCCCAGCCGGGCGGCCAGCGCCAGTGTTTCTTTGCGCCGCGCCCACATGCGTAACTCGCAATCCGGCATGGCACGGCGCACAGCCAGGGCTACCGAGCCCCCCAACAGGCCGGCGCCTAAAATTGTGACAGTGCGGAACGGTAGCGTGGACATGTTGGCGGGGCTTTACGGAATTTTGAACTTAAAGTTGGTGCCTTTTACTTTAAGTTGCGTGTCTTTGGGGTAAGGGTTGCCGTTTTTGTCGAGAATACGGATGGTTTTTTGCGGTGCTAAGGGGTTGTACACACGCGTGGGGTCCCCGGGTACGCGCACGGCGTAGGGAATGTAGCCATTTTCGTTGGTAATGGACGACAAATCCGGTTTTTGGTCCGTCCCGTTGGTAGGTGTGGTGACGCTGACTTTGGCAGGAGCTGCGGGTTTAGCCTCTTTTTTGGGCTCTGTGGTGGTGGTTTTAGGAGCCTGAGTAATGGCGGAGGAAGAGGGTTTGGTTGCCGCTTTGGTGGTGGCAGGTTTACTTTGCGTGGTGGCAGGTGTTTGCGTTTGTTTGGGCTGCGCAGCAGGGGCTTGGGGTTGTGTGGCAATTTGCGGGGCTGCGGCAGTGGCTGTTGTCGTGGCGGTTGCAGCCGGTGTTTGGGTAAGGATGGCCGGTGTTTGCGGTTGCTGCGGCACGCTGGTGGCGGTGTCGGGTATCAATTGATTGAAGGGGATGTAGACGCAGGAGCTCAGCGTGCAAAGTCCCCACGCTGCGGCTAATGCGGAAAATGTTGCAGAAGATTTCATGTCTGTTGTTTTTTAATGGATACGCTTCCTGAATTGTGGCAGGTTTCCCCGAAAAGTCAACAGTAAATCGTGTCTACCGGCGTTTCGGGCTTGAAAAATAAGTGCAAAGGTATTATCATGCCTGCATGAGCATACAATTGCATTGCCCGAGTCTTTATCGTTACGCGCGCCGCAGCACGCGCGAAGTGCAGGTTGGTAATTTGGGGTTGGGGGGTAGCAACCCTATCCGCATTCAATCCATGTTAACCAGCGATACGCTCGATACCGCCGGTTGTGTGAAAGAGGCCTTGGCACTGGCCGATGCCGGGTGCGAGATTATTCGCCTCACCGCCCAAACCAAAGTGTATGCCGCTAATTTAGAGAATATTGCCCGCGAGCTGCGTGCCGCCGGGTGTAATGTGCCGCTGGTGGCAGATATTCACTTTAAGCCCGATGCCGCGATGGAGGCTGCTAAGTGGGTGGAAAAAATCCGCGTGAACCCCGGTAATTTTGTTGATAAAAAGAAGTTTTTGGAACGGGATTATACCGATGCCGAATACGAGGAAGAGCTGGAGCGTGTGCGCAAGGCTTTTACGCCCTTGGTGCTGTTCTGCAAAGAGCATGGCCGTGCCATGCGCCTTGGTGCCAACCACGGCTCGTTGTCGGACCGCATTCTGAACCGCTATGGAGATACCCCCGAGGGGATGGTGGAGAGCGCGCTGGAGTTCGCCCGCGTGGCACGCGACCTCAACTACCACCAACTTGTCTTCTCCATGAAGTCCTCTAACGTTAAGGTGATGGTGCAGGCATACCGCTTGTTGGTGCGCCGCTTGGCAGAGGAGGGCGCGGATTGGAACTACCCCATCCATTTGGGCGTTACAGAGGCCGGCGAGGGCGAGGATGCGCGCATTAAGAGTGCCACGGGTATTGGCTCTCTGTTGGCAGACGGTATTGGTGATACGCTGCGAGTCTCTTTAACCGAGGACCCCGTGTACGAAATCGCCCCCGGGTTTGAGTTGGCGGCCCCCTACCAACCCGGTTGCGAGCATCCGCAAACACCGTTGGCTACAGAGCCGGCTGCGCCCTTCAACCCCTACGCCTTCTCCAAACGCAAAGCGGATGTGTTGGTGCGTTGCAATATGAGCCTGGGGTGGAACGAACCCGTGCGCGTGGTGTTGCCCAAAGCTGCCTGCGAGGCCTTGAACCCGGCAGAAATGAAAGACTTTATGCCCGAATTGGCGTACGAGGACTGCGGAGCCGTAGAGGTGGACCCCCGTAACGCTGAGCAAGTAGCAGCCTTGGCAGATGCACCTGCCACCTTGGTAACAGTGAAAGACGGGGTGGATATGCCCGTACCGCAGGCCTTCCGCCTGCTTGCCGCCCTTATCCCCACACGCCACAGCATTTTGCTTAAAGATACCTTGGGTGGGCAAGAGCCCCTGAGTGCCCCCATGGCCGGCGGTGTGAATGTAGGCTCTTTGCTGTGCGACGGCATTGGCAATGCCGTGCTTGTGCGCTTGGAGCCGGACCCCCGAAAAGCGGCTTATCTTGCGTTTAATATCTTGCAGGCTGCCGGTGTGCGCCTCAGCAAAACGGAGTACGTTTCTTGCCCCTCTTGCGGCCGCACACACTATAATATCCAAGAGGCAGCTGCCCGCATTCGTGCCGCTACCGGCCACCTCAAAGGCGTTAAAATTGCCATTATGGGCTGCATTGTCAACGGCCCCGGCGAAATGAGCGATGCAGACTTCGGCTATGTGGGCGGTGCCCTCAATAAAATTAACCTCTATGTGGGCCATACCCCGGTAGAGATGAATATACCCCAAGAGGAAGCCGTGGAGCACCTTGTGGACCTCATCCGCCGCCATGGCCGTTGGGTGGACCCCGCCTGATACGCCTCTGCAAAATATTCCGTAATTTCGTTATGCCGCACAAAGTGCTTGACGCGGCAAAAAACTTGTGGCAATATGCCCCTGCCTTCGGGGACTCTTGGAGGCATGGCCGGAAAACCCCGTCAGGACCGAGAGGTAGCAGCGGTATTCGGACTATGCTTGTCGGGATGCTCCCCGGAGGCTTTTTGTTGTCTCTCTCTCTCTGCTTGACTTCGGTAGCCGGATTTGCCACAATAGCGGGTAACGGTAAGGAGACACGAGACGATGCAAGTTTACCCATGCAAGGTGATACGCGAGGCGGAGAATGCCTGTTTTATGAAGGGCTGCACCACATCTGCCGCGTTGATGGATTATGTGATAGACCGGATGCGGGAGGCTGTGGAGCGCATGCCGGAGCTGGCGGGGCGGCGTATTACGCGTGTAAGTGTGTATGCGGGCAAGGGGAATAATGCCGGGGATGCCCTAGGGCTTGCCGCGCGCTTTCCCTGCTCGGTTCAAGTGAACACGGTGTGTGCTCCGCCGCAGTTTTCTGCAGAAACCGCGCAGCAATTTGCCAAATTGAAGCACCGGCAAGTGGCGGGTGCCGTGCCGGAGCAAGCATCCGGGGAAGGGTGCACCCTGATTATTGATGGCATATTGGGCAGCGGTGCGCGCGGCCCATTAAGCCCCGAGTACCGAAAGTTGGTAAAGGAGTTAAACCGAGAGCGGGACAATACGCCCGATAGCTTGGTGTTGTCCGTCGATATACCTACCGGGTTGCAGGCAGATACCGGCGAGCTGCCGGGCGAAGTGGTGAAGGCAGATGTTACGGTGGCTATCGGTTGTGTTAAACCCGGCATGTTGGCAGATGGTGCAGAGGATTATGTGGGGCGCCTGCTCTGTATTCCTTTGCCGCAGGTGGAGCTGCCGCAAACAGCCCGGCAGCATGTTGCAGAGCCCTCTTTGTTTGCTGCCTTGCCTCGCCGTGCTTATTCTTGTTTCAAAAATCGCGCCGGGAGGGTTCATATTGTGGCGGGTAGCGTGGGCTATGTAGGGGCGGCTCAGCTGTGTGCCGAGGCGGCGGTGACCGCCGGTGCCGGGCTGGTGGCATTGTATTGCCCGGAGGCCGTGTACCCCATTTTGGCGGCGCGCGTAGCCCCCGAGGTGATGGTGCACCCGGTGCGCTCTTATGCGGAGGTGCCCGTTACGGGCGCACAGGCATTGGTGGTAGGCCCCGGTATTGGCGCACCCGATGCTGCGGAAGCCGCAGCTCTTTACCGCTTGGTGCAGGGGTTTAACGGGCCGGTGGTGCTGGATGCGGATGGCCTGAACACAGCAGCCCGTTGTGCATGGCGTATCCCGCCGCATTGTATTCTGACCCCGCATGCCGGGGAGATGCGCCGGCTTTTCCCGCAGGCGGCAGAGCTATCGCGTGCCGAGACCGTGCGGCAGTTTTTGCAGATTATTCCCTGCACCTTGTTGTATAAGGGGGCTCGCAGTATTATTTCTGATGGTGTGCAGACCTTTTATAACAGCACCGGCGGCCCCTATATGGCCAATGGCGGGCAGGGGGATGTGCTCTCCGGTGTTATTGCAGCCTTGGCTGCGCAGGGGTGCAGCCCGGTGCATGCCGCAGCCCTGGGGGCTTACGCTTGCGGTTTGGCAGGTGCCATAGCCGCAGCCCATGCCGGGTATGCGCGCGCGGTTTCCGCCTCTCAGCTCATTAGTACCTTGCCCCGCGCGTTGAGCGGTACTGCCGTGTGATGCGAACAGAGCAACGGTTATGATAATGAGCCGATAAACTCGGCCAAGGGGCAGGGCTCTCCCAGCATGCGCCATTTTACGGTGCGGCGCAGCAGTTGTAAATATAAATCCGGTTGCTCGGCGGGTACTACCAAGAGCACAACAGTGCGGGCGGCTTCCTCCGGCCAAGGGATGCCCGCCTCGCTGCGTGCCAAATATACATAGGCGTTTGCCAACCCCTCTACCCGCGCATGCGGTATGGCCATGCCACGCCCTACATAGGTGGGCTCTTGCGCTTCTCGCTCCAGTGCAGAGCGTTCTGCGCTCTGCGCTGATTCCGGGCAATGTGTGGCCGTTGCTTCTCGGCAAAGCAGGCAAAGGGCATCGGGGTAACTCATGCCGGCCGGCAGGGGTGTGTTGCGCTCAGATATGTGTATCGGCGTGTTTATCATAGCAAAGCGCATGCAGGGTAGCACGATTCTTCCTTTTTGGCAAGTGTTTGCTGCGTCTTAATATTTGTTATATGCCGCGATTTTTCGGCATTGTTAAAAAAAATCTGAGAACGTTGGGGTGGCCCCCGGCATCTGTCTATGCGGAGGCGGCATATTGTTGCGGCTGCCTGAGAGCGTAAAAATTATACATTTCGTGTTGTGATACAACTTGACACACAGGCTTCTCTTTGCTAGATTAACTCACGTCAAAAACCGCTCATACATAAACTATTTCATATGCATTCCGTAGGTATAGATTTTGGTACAACAAAGACGCTGGTGGCGCGCTGGGATAAGAAAGTACACATGGCAGTTACGGCGAGGCTGGGCAATGGCAGAGATGCCGTGCCGTCATCTGTATATATTGAAAGTGGCGGCCATACCTGTTTTGCAGATGCAGCGGAGGAACGATTGGATGCTGATATCGTGTTGGCACCGATGAATCGTACGGGCAGGTATATACGCGGGTTTAAGATGCATATGGGGGCTGCGGCACCGGAGCATATTGTGATAACGGATGATGATGATTTTCGGAATATTTTTGCCGAGGATTTGGTAAGGGATTATCTGAGATACATCCGCGAGACGACAGAAAAAATCGTCTACATGGGAGAGGCTGTCACCAAAGCGGTTATTACGCGTCCGGTCAAGTTTTCTCCGTTGCAGTGCGAGAATTTGAAGCAAGCCGCCATGCAAGCCGGTTTTAAGGAGGTGGAGTTTACCACAGAACCCGAGGCGGCCGGTATGGCTTTTTGTGCCCGAAATGCAGCCGAGGCATTTCGCCGCAGTGCTTTGATTATTGATTGGGGCGGCGGTACTTTAGATTTGGCTTGGGTAACGAGAGAAACCACCTCTGACGGGGAGCGCATTTGCACGAATCCGCGTTTTACGGATGGTGTGGCAAACATGGCGGGGGAGCTGTTTGATGCCCTGTTGCTGGATGATGTTAAGAGTGAGTTGGCGCGTCGCGGTATTTACGATGTGGAGGATTTGATGCTGTTGCCGCGTGTGCGTACAATCAAAGAGCGGCTTAGCTCTAACACGGAGGCCATGCTGTATGTTGCCACGGCCTCCGGTGCCACAGAGCCGATTCGTGTTGCCCGAGAGCGTTTTAATGCCCTGATCGGAGATGCGGTGAATAAGGCCGTGGTTAAAGTGAAAAAGTTGTTGGAGCGCATCCCCGAGAAAGACAAGCCCGAGCTGTTGTTGTTGGTGGGGGGCAGTAGCCGTATCCCTTACATTCGCGAGTGTTTGGAGCAAGCCTGCGGCTTGCCGGCAAAAGCGTGGCAATTTTCTCAGGAAGCGGTTGCTTTGGGGGCTGCACAATATTTGGTGGGGCTGTCTGCCGCTGCAGAGGAGAGCCCGGAACGCACCACCCGCAAGAAAAAGTTTTCGTTGCCGGTGCTTTTCTTGCTGATGGTGATTGCCTTGGGGTTGTTGCCTCTGGTGTACCCCCTGCAAGATGCCATTCGCAACGGCCATGCCACATATGCACGTTGCCTGATGATGCTGGGGGCAGATGTGAACCGTGTGAATGAAAATGGGGATTCCCTGCTGCATGTGGCTGTGCGTAATGCCGATGCCCAATGTGTGAACCTCTTGGTGGAGCACCCCGATACTGTTATTAATACGGAAAATATGGAGGGTAAAACCCCCATGCAGCTTGCTGCGGATTTGCATCATACCGATATTCAGACTCAGATTTCCGCCGCCTTGGATAATCGCGGTATTGATTGGCAGAAAACCGTTGTTGTGACAGAAGCCGCCCGCATTGCCAAGCTACAGCAGGAGGAAGCCGCCGCCCGAGAGGCAGAAGCCGCCCGCATTGCCAAGCTACAGCAGGAGGAAGCCGCCG
>SUVM01000112.1 GCA_015062015.1 Akkermansiaceae bacterium
ATGATTGCCCGCATCCAACTCAAAACCCGAGGACTACCTTCCGTTGATTATCTCCGCCTCAAACTCAGGCAGCTAACCTCCCCGTCATTCACGCGACTTTTTTGACGCAGTGCCAAAAAAAGAGTATTCGCCGGCAGTTAATTCGGTGGCGGCAAAGTGATGGTAAAGGCCGTGCGGAAGCCGGGCCGGCTTTCTGCGCGGATTGTACCGCCATGCGCCTCTACGGCATGTTTTACGATAGCCAAGCCCAGGCCGGTACCTTTAATTTTACCGCCGGAATCCGCACGATAAAAGCGGTTGAAAATGAAGGGCAAGGAGTCTGCAGCAATTCCCACGCCGTTATCTTCCACACAAATGCAGAGAGAGGCATCTGCCTCTACAAAAGCTTTAACCAAAACACGCAAGCCGGGTGTTGGGTTGTTTTTAAGTGCGTTTTCCACAAGGTTAAAAAGCACCTGAGACCAATAAAAGCAGTCACCATGCATTAAGAAAGGCTCGGGCGCAATATCTATTTGCACCCGTGCCTGCTGCGCTTCCACCATAGGCTGCAAACGCTCCTGAACCTCTGTGACGAGCTGCACCAAATCAAACTCCTCCTGCTTAAGATAGGCAGAATCCGGCGTTTCGATGCGAGAGAGCATGCTCATGTCGCTCACCAGGCGTGTCATGCGGTCTGCATGGCGTTTCATAATGCCCAAAGAGTGCCGAAGCATGGCCGTATCCTGAGAGGCAGCGGGGTCGTCCAGCAGGGTTTCCAAATACCCCAAGATTAACGTGAGGGGGGTACGCAATTCGTGAGAGGCATTGGCAACAAAGTCTCTGCGAACGACTTGGGTACGGTATTCCTCTGTCATATCAGAGAAAACGATACCGATATATCGCGCACGGGTGGCTGAAGGGGTAGCCGTTACACGGTACCCGCGCTCGCCCTGCTCGCCGGGCACCTGCAATTTGGTGCGAATTTTCTCGGTAGCACGCACAACGCGAGAAAGGAACTCGCGCATCTCGGACTCCGGCAATGAGAGTAACAGGTTAGTGGCATCCAACGATTCCACCCCAAACAAGCGGCACGCTTTGCTATTAGCCATCACCACGCGCCCGCCGGGGCGCATCAATAAAAACGGGGTTCCCAGAGCCTCCAAAATCAGGGATTGATCTCGGCGTATATGCTCTTCTGCCTCGCGCAACATACGCCTTAACTGGCTGGCCTCTGCATACTTACACTGGGCATACAACCTATGGCGTTTTTCTTTGTAATGCAGCACAAAAAAAGGAACAGCAAAGGCCAATAAAACCAACCCCAATGCTATATCCCAACTAACCATGGCCGGACAAAAGGCTTTAACGTTTCAGGGTATCGGTGGCAAAATAATATCCCACGCCACGCTCGGTAGCTACGCAGGCAGCATAGGAACCCAATTTTTGGCGCAAGCGTTTGATGTGGGTGTCGAGAGCACGAGTCGGCGTGGTGTCGCTATACCCCAGGACGGCCCTCTGCAACTCGTAGCGATCCTGCACCTTATCGGGGCGCTCCATCAAAAAAGCTAACAACTTAAACTCTGCCGTAGTTAAAGGCAGCAACTCGCCATCCAGCGTAGCCTGCATCAAAGCTTTATCCAAGCAAAGCAAGCCCTGCTGAATCACGGCTTTAGAAGCCCCCCTGTTGATGCGCGCCAGAATATTTTGCACACGCAACACCAATTCTTTGCAACTAAAGGGTTTGCCGATATAATCATCTGCACCCAAGCGGAGCCCCTCCAAACGTTCCTCCAACTCTGTACGGGCAGTTAAAAACAACACGGGGATGGCGGCGGTTTGCGGGTTAGCCTTCATTTCCCGCATAATTTGCATACCATCCATCCCGGGCAACATGAGGTCCAAAATGACACAATCCGGCAAATGACTGCGAATTTGCTCCCACCCCTCCGTACCATGGTGCACCAAAGTACAAAGCCACCCCTGACGCTCCAAATTATACGCTACCAAGGCAGCTATATCCTCATCATCTTCTACAATAGTTATGTGAACAGGCATGCGTTGTGTTGTCTGCTTCGAGACTGCGCATGAAAAATAACATAATGCGCATGAAAAATCAAGTTCAACAACCGGCAACAAAGCGAATTTTTGAGCTCCCGCGCCAAAGTGAGCGGCCGCAGATACCCGCCGCAGCCGCTCACTAAAAGGCATTTACTTATCGCCGGCAGAGATGAAGCGTGCAAATATTTTGCAGGTAGCGGGTATCACCAAGAGGTTAAGAACGGTAGCACTCACTAAGCCGCCGAACTGCACAATGGCTAAGGGAGCCAAGAGCTCGCCGCCGGGTTGGTCTTTAGCCCAAATGAGGGGGAGCAAGCCCAGAATGGTGGTGAGGGAGGTCATCATAATAGGGATAACGCGCTCTGTAGAGCCCACGCGAATGGCTTGGTCGATGCTGAGCCCCCCCAGCTCTAACGCGCGGTAACGGTTGAGCAGAATAAGACCGGAGCGAATGGCAAAACCAACCACCGTCACAAAACCCACAATGGAGCTAACGGAGAGAATGGGGTGCACATAGCCTGTGCCGCTTAAAACAGAATGCACCGTCTCCGGCGAGGCCAGGAACACGGCAATAATACCGCCCACCAAACACAAGGGAATGTTGATGAGTGTAACCAGCGCCCTGCGTACACTGCCCAGAGAACCGGACAACAGCAACACAATAAGCACGCACACAATGCCGCCAAACATATAAAGGCGTTGGCCGGCGGCCTCGCGGCTCTTGATGGTGCCGGCATACTCTACCGTGCAGCCCATTTCGTTCATCGCGGGGTCCAGCTTCTCGCGGCAGGCTTTAGCCAAATCGCCCAAGTTGGAGTCCGGCGCGGGGTTGCAGGAAATCATGGCTTTGCGGCGTGAGTTGTCGCGCAAAATAAGGTTGGTGGTTTCTGCGCGGTACACATGGGCCACCTCGCCCAAGGGTACTTTTTTGCCGCCGGGAGCCACCAACTGCAAGTTGCGCACGTCGTCCACATTGCGGCGCAGGTCCGCATCCAAACGCAGTACGATATCCCAGTGGTCCAGATTGCGAATCACCTCTCCAACCTGCATGCCGTTAAAGGCGGCAGACACTTGGTCTGCGGCATCTGCCATAGAAAGGCCATAGGCCGCCAACACCTCTCGGTTATAGTCTACATGGATGGTATCCACCATTACCTCTCGGTTGGCGCGTGCGTCTGCCACCTCGGGCATATCTGCCAAAATTTCGGCAGCTTTTTTAGCAGCGGCGCGGATTTGCGGCAGGTCATCGCCAAAGATATTAATAGCAATCTCGGAGTTAGAGTTAGAGAGCGCGGAGCTGATGCGGTGAGCGATGGGGAACCCCACCATACCACTTACACCGGGGATACCGCGCATGGCTTCCTTAAACTGCTCTCTCATGCGGCGTTGGTCCTTAGAGAGGTCCACACGCACCACGAGTTCACTGGCGCTGACGGGCTCGGCATGCTCATCATTTTCTGCACGGCCGGTACGCTGAGTAACGGTTTTAACGCCGTCGATTTGCCGGACGTTCTGCATCACTTGGCGAGAGATACGCTCGGTTTCCTCCAGCGATGTACCGGGCACAGCGTTGACAAAGAGGGTGTAGCAATCCTCATTAAACGGCGGCAAAAAGCTGGTACCGTATGTACTACCCAACCACAAAGCCCCGCCGGTAATGAGCATCAGAGAACCAAACACGGATTTAGGCCAAGCCAAACAGAAGTTTAGGATAGGCGTATACACGCGTTTGATAAAGCGAGCCGAGGCAGAGTCCCCACCGTTGTTGGCAATTTTTTTGCCGGGTTTATAAAAGATGATGCAGAGTGTGGGTATCAGCGTAAGTGCCACCAGCAACGATGCCGCCAACGCCAACATGTAAGAGATACCCAACGGGCGGTAGAACTGCCCTTCTATACCGCCCAAGAACAGCAAGGGTGCAAATACCAACAAAATAATGAGCGAAGAGAAGGTGATGGAGCTGACAATCTCTTTCTTGGCTTCCATGAGCACGCGGTAACGGCTCTTTTGTTTCTCTTTGGGCTTGGCGGCATTGCGGCTGAGGGCACGCCACGCAATCTCCACAAAGATGATAGCGTTATCCACCACATCGCCCACGGCAACGGCCAAACCGCCTAAAGTCATGATATTGACACCCAACCCAAAGATGGGGAACACGGCCATACCCAGCAATACCGAGAACGGCATACTGATGAGGGTTATCATAGCGGTACGGAAATTGAGCAGCGTGAGCATAATCACCACCACCACCACAATAGCGGCAATGATGAGCGTTTCCTTACCGTTTTCGAGAGAGAGCTCGATGAAGTCTGCCTGGCGGTAGCCATCGGCATACATCTTCATATTTTTGGGGAGGCGGCTTTTCTCGAACTCCTTAACGGCGGCATCTACGGCGTAGGTAAGCTCCAGCGTGTTGGCTCCGGGCACCTTTTGCACAGAGAGCACCACGGCCTCTGCCCCGGCAACACCATCCGCACGGGCATAACCGGCATTACCACGGCGCGGGGCGCCATCTATTTTAACATCTGCCACATGCTCCAGGCGCACCACACCATCCGTGGGGTGATCCGTCACAATAGCTCGTTTAAGGTGCTCTGTTGTAAAAGCACGGGTATTTTGCTGCACCGGCAACTCTACACCTGCTACGTCCTCCAAATACCCGGCAGGGATGCTGCTTTGGGCGGATTCCACCGTGTTTTTAAGGTCTGCAAAGCTAACGCCGGCTTGGCGCATTTTCTCCGGGTCGTAAGCTACTTGGTACTCGGGCAAACGGCCGCCCAGCACCGTAACCTGCCCCACACCGGGTATGGCCAGCAAGCGGTTACGCAGCTCAAACTCGGCCACGCGCCGCACCTCCAACGGGTCCGCCGTTGCATCGCCTTGGATGGCAATTACCATAATTTCTCCGGTAACGGATACGATGGGAGCCATCTCGGTTTCCACTTGAGACGGCAGAGATTCGCGCACGGTGGCCAAGCGCTCCGACACGATTTGACGCGCAAGGTAAATATCCGTCCCCCAGTCAAAATCCACCCAAACGAAGGAGAGGCCGCCGCCGGAAGACGAACTGACATTGCGCACACCGGGCGTACCCTGCATGGCAGATTCCAGGGGGATGGAGACGTATTGCTCCACCTCCTCGGCGGTGAGGCCGCCGGCCTCTGTCTGGATGGTCACGCGCGGCTGTTTCAGCTCGGGGAACACATCCACCGGCAGCGTAGCCACCACAAAAATGCTCAATGCCGCCAATATCAGCGAAATGAGCACCACAGTAATGCGGTTTTTAAGGCAGAATGATATTAAAGCATTCATGGGATGTTTTTATACAAGAGCGTTTCCAAAACTCCAACTTCCAACTTAATACTTCCAACTTCCAACTTAATTAGTGGTCTTCGCCTTCGTGGAAAACGCCGTCTGCATGGAAATGGCCGGCTTTTTTCTTCTCACCGTCGCCGGGGATAAGGTACTTAAGCTCATAGCCACCCTTAACCACAATTTTTTGCCCGGGCGTGAGGCCGGAAACCGGGGTCATACCCCGGCGGCTGGTACCGGCATGCACCTTTACCATGGCAAATTTGCCCTCGGCCACCTGCACAAACACCACATCATCCACCCCAACTTTTACCACAGCGCTATCCGGTATAGACACCATGCCATGAGAATCCCCATCGCTATAGAGGTCCAAGCGGCAAAGCTGGCCGGGTTGCACACCGGCCGGGATAGCATCCGGCTTATAATACAGCTCGCGGGTACGGGTAGCGGCATCCATCTCTTCTGCCAAACGCCAAGAGCCTTTTTCTACGGTACGGTATTCGCGGCCGACCGGAATCTTGGCTTCAATAGAAGAAAACTGCGGGACATCCGATGCATAAATCGTGGTAACAATTTCCATCTCCTCGGCATTGCTCATGGTTACCACGGGCGAGCCTTGCTCCCCCCAACTGCCTTGAGTCACACCCACGTTACGCACAGTGCCATCGGCTGCGGCGCAGACCTGCAACACCGTAAGGCCGTTTTGCTCTACCAAAACACCGCCCAACGTGAGCATGCGGAGACGCATCTGCACCGCCTTAAACTCCTGTTGCTGTTGGGCACGCTCTGCCTGTTTATTGGCCAGCTCCACCTCCAAATCCTTGTTGCGGGTACCGGTAGTGGAAAGCTCTTCGATACGGGATTCGAGGGTAGCGATTTCTGCCTCGCAACGCTGCAACGAGGCATTGATGCGTATCACCTCTGCCTGCTGCTCAATAATATCCGGGCTTTCAAGGATATATAACGGAGCCCCCTTTTTCACTTTTTGCGCAGATTTAACCGCCAGCGTAATACGCCCGCCGCATGGCAAGGCATAGGTTTGCATGGCATGCTCCGGCGTGGTAAGGTAACCGTACAGCGAGTGCACCAACACCTCTGCCGCAGCGGGCACGGTTTCTATGCGCATGTTAACGAGGTCGCGGGCACGGGCATCTGCCTCCACAATCACAGAAGCACCACCACTGCAAGTCTCGCCCGGGCCATGGCTGTGACCCGCATGGCTATGGTCATGGTTACAGCCGGAGCCGTGTACATGCTCCTCTGCTGCGGGGTGCTCGGCAGCATGGCTATGGTCATGGTTGCAGGTAGGGCCGTGCACATGTTCTTCTGCTGCGGGTTGCTCGGCAGCATGGCTGTGGTCATGGTTGCAGGTAGGGCCGTGTACATGTTCTTCTGCTGCGGGTTGCTCGGCATGGGCGTGGTTGCAGCCGGGGCCGTGTACATGCTCCTCTGC
>SUVM01000113.1 GCA_015062015.1 Akkermansiaceae bacterium
ACCTCGCACTTCCGTAAAAATTATGATATGGATAAAAACACCTTTTCCTCCACATGGAAAGAGGATGGTGTTACCTGCATCCAATGCCACAAGCCGGCCGCCGAAGCTGCGGCAGACGGTTGTTTGGTAGCCCCCCGGGACCGCAAACTGACCGCACGGCAAATGCATGATAACTGCGCCACTTGCCATGCCCGTAGGGAAGAGCTGGACGAGTCTTTTGTGGTGGGGGATGCCTTTGACGACCATTTCCGCCTGGAGTTGCCTATTTTACACGGTATTTTTTGGCCTAACGGCATGCAACGCGACGAGGTGTATTGTGAAACCGGGCTGCGGCTTAGCCGCATGGGGGCAGCCGGGGTAACGTGCCTGGATTGCCACGACCCGCATACCGCAGAGCTTAAACTGCCGCAAGAGGATAACTCCCTGTGCCTGCGTTGCCACGCTACCGGTACCCCCGTAAACGGTACTCCCACCCCGGTAATAGACATGGCAACTCATACCCCTTGTCCGCAAAACAGCCCGGGCGCGCGCTGCGTGGAGTGCCACATGCCCGCCAGCCCATACATGGCAAGAGACCCGCGCAGAGACCACTCATTTAACTCTCCGGACCCGCAGTTGAGCATTGAATTGGGGCTACCCAATGCCTGCACCATGTGCCACACCGGTATGAGCAACGAACAAGCGGCAAGCGTGGTGGCGCAAACTTACCCGGCACAAAAAATGGCAGCCGTGCGTGCGCGCACCCGTGCCGTGCATGCTGCACAGCAGGGGCGGGGCACCCCACAAGAGCTGTTGCACGCCTTGGCGGCAGAAACCGTGCCTGCATGGCGTGCCGCTTTGTTGCAACTGTTGGCACAGCATGCCCCTACTTTGGCGGCCAAGCGTGCCGCACAGGCAGATGCCACCCATGCGGATTCCTTGGTGCGGGCTGCCGCAGCGCGGGTATTGGGGCGGGATGCCGCCCCCCTGCTGCGAGACCCCGTTAAGCTGGTGCGCCGAGAGGCGGCTTGGCCTTTGTTGGATGTGTTGGCCAAACCCGGCCCCTATACCGATTTGTTGGAAGAACAACGCCTTATTGCCATGCAGCGGGCAGAGCAACCAAACGGTGCTATGCAGTTGGCAGAGCTTGCCACGGTGCAGCAAAATTGGGCAGAGGCCGAAAAACAATACCGCCGTGCCTTGGCATTGGACCCGGCAAGCCCTGTTGTTTATATGGATTATGCCGTCTTTTTAGCCGGCAGAAACCGCTTACCCGATGCCCTGAGCCTCTTGCAACGAGCCGTTACCAAATTGCCCAATGATGCCGGCGTGCATTATTATCTGGCCCGCGTGTTGTACGACATGGGGCAGTACGAGGCGGCTATGCACGCCTTTGAAAAAACGGTGCAACTGGCCCCGGATTATGCAGATGCCCCGGCTATTCTGAAAGCTTTGCAGGATTACTTTTCCGCTAAAAACAACTCCGCTCCGTAAACGAAACCGTTATGCCCGAATTGGACTCCCAGACCTGGCTCCTTGTGATATTGATTGCCGCACTGCTCTTTATCATCATCTATTCTGCTGTTAAAGGCTTGCTGAAAATGCTGCTGTTGGCCATAGCCCTCTGCAGCAGCGTGGTGGTGTGGATTTTTATACAGAACAAAGGGTTTACATTGCTCTCTTGCATCACCTCCGCCCCCCGGCCGTGGATGGTGCAAACCCTCGCTTGGTGCGCGGCTGCCTTGGTGCTGGCTATCTTCTTTCATGGCATGAGCTGGTTTGCCCAGCTGTTCTCGCCCTCCAAAAAGAAAGCCGGCGTATGCAGTATTATGACGACCTCGCTCATGTGCATCCTTACCATGTGGGTATGCACCATTGCCGTGTCGTACTATGGCACCATCTCCCGCGTTAGTTTTGCGCACGATTTGGCAGAGGCTCATTACCACAGTGCCGCCACCCCCGAGGTGCCCGCTTTTATGCGCGGTAAAGCTATTATTCGGCGGGCATCCGGTTTATCTTGGTTGGAGTCGATAGACCCGCTGGAGTCTGCCGTTCAAAGTAATTTGGCTTGCCTTGTGGCCTATGGCTGCTCGCTTACGGAAGAAGAGTATACCCGCTTTTACGACCAACGGCTCGCCGGTTTAGGGATTCCGCACTCCCGCCGCTTTTTGGACCTCTTTGCCGATGCCGGTTTGCGTAAATTGGTGCAAGAAGGGCGCTTTGTTGCCTTGCTCGAAAACGACCGCCTTAATACCTTTCTCCATTATAATGGTACTGCCGATTATTTGAAAAATATAGATGGGGTAATCGACGGGTTGTTGTAGATATCAAAAAAGCAAATCAAAAATCAAAAATCCAAAATCCAAAATCCAAAATTAAAAATCCCCAATTCAGCATATCGTGCTTTGTTGCCAGCGGCGGAGTTTTTCGGGGAAGCAGCAGTCTGCACAGGCGGAGGTAGAGCAATAATCTGCATCTATTTGCAGTAAGCCTTGTTGTGCGTAGGCGTGTTTGAGGAGTTTGCCCAAATCCGCCCGTTGACCAAAGAGGTGGGTTGCGGTGGTGCGCACGGCAGAGGGTACGTCTTTTTCTTTGATGCTCAGGTAGGTTTCCCAAGCCGCGGGCGATTCGTCTTGCACATAGACGTGGTTGATGAGGAAATCCTTGGCGCGTTCCTCGCCGATGAGGGCTGTTTTTTTGTTTTGCGTGGCAGAGGTTAAGGTATAGTGCGTGTCCCAATACGGGTGGCTGAGCGCGGTAAGTTTTTGTTGCAGTGCATGGGCCCCGGCGGCGGTCATCAGCGGTGCCAATTTGCCCCAATGTTGTGCGGCAATGGCCAAGGCTGCCACGCGGCGGTGCGGATGGTTGCCCGGGCGCAGGGGGGCAAATTGCCAGCAGATGCTGCGGGTGTGCGCTAACTCGTAGCGGTTGCGCAGCGGCCACCAGGCATCCCAAGTGGCGCGGTGGTATTGGCGGGTGGTTTCCTCTGCCTGTTGCGGCAACACCGGCAGCAGAAACCCGGCTGTGCCAAAGAGGATGCTCTCTGCCTCTCTCCCCAGTTCTTTCAGCGGGGCGCGGCGAGCAAGTATCTGCATGGGGTGTTTGTTGATTTTGTAGCCCAAGGTTTGTGCCAAGGCCTCGTACCAAGTCTGTTGCAAGCCCAAGTGCTCTGCTTGGGTGCGAAACCATTTGCGTTTGCGTAGTGTGCGGTAGGCCGCTGCGGCTTGCAGCAGCGTGGCGATTTTGTCTGCGGGTAAGGCGTTGAGCGGCTCTCTGCACAGCTCTGTTACCAAGCCGTTGCGTGGGCACGGCTTGCCGGCGGCAATGGCAAGTAATGCGGGGTCTATGGGTAAAATGGGTATATCTCGGTGCAGGGAGTCTCTTGTGTACCAACCGCCGGGCGGCGGGCTGAGCACGACATGTAAAATGACGTTGTTAAAGGAGGGGTTGCTGCCGTGGCCGTGGTGCTCCCAATCTTGCGCGGTGGGGTCCAGCTCTATATCGCCGCGCATTCGTGCGCCGTCAATTTCTATTTCCGCACGCAAAAAATCCGGCCCTGCGCTGCGGTTCCATTCTCCGAAGTCTATAATGCGTACATGCCCATGGCGCAGGGTGTTGCCGCCTTGGCCCAGCAGCCCGGCCATCCACAGCTCTTGTGCCTCCAGCTCCGGCACGGTGGGGCGGGCGGGGGGCTCCGGCTCGCCGGCTATCCATTGCTCCGGCGTGTAAACGTATTGCAGCAGGGCTTCGTAGGCATCTGCCGCCCGCTGTATGCTGCCACTCATACGTGCGGGGTATCGCCGGTGCCTTGTTGGGTGTGGCGTTTCAGGTCTTCCTCCAGCGTTTCGCAAACGTAGCCGAAGGTTTCGTCGTTTTTACGGTTGAGGTCTCGCAGCATGTTATGGGCTTCCAGCACATGGCGTGTGCGCTCCGGCTCCGACAAATCGCTGATGGGGGGGGCATCTTGCGTTTGTTGCTGTTCGGCCAAGGTGTAGCGGCGTTTATCGGTATCTTGTCTCCACGGGGCATCTTCGGGGTCGATATCCAGTATCATATCCAGCCCCAAGCTCTCCATGGCGGCGCGCGTGCGCTGGGTGGGAGATGCTATTTGGATGCTGCCGCCAACCGAGCATGTTTTGCGGGCGAGCCCGGCTAAGGTGCCCATAAAAGTGGAGTCGATTCCGGGGCAAATTTCCAAATCGACAACGATGCAGGTGCCGCCTTTATCGAGGTATTTATCTGCCAAGGTTTTAAGGGCCGGGCTATTAACAAAACTGCCGCGGCCGGAGCAGCGTATCCAAAGGCAGTCGGCGAATTCAAAATGTGTCAGATCGGAAGCAGTCATAACAATGCCTGATTTTTCATTATACTAGCTTTTCCCGTAAACAAAAGCAAGCAAAAAAGGGATTTTTTTCTTTACGCATCAGGAGAGATGGCTGCCTGTAATTTGGCATAGGCTCCGGCGGCAACTGCCTCGGGGTTCTCTGTTTCTCCCCGGTGGGTAATGCGTACCGGCATGCCGTTGGGCATAAAGTAAATGGCGCGCATCATCATGAAATCTCCGTTAAGGGTGGCGTACCCTGCCACCGGTACAGAGCAATCTGCCTGCAACATGGAGAGGAACGCGCGTTCTGCTCGCACGCAAAGCTCGGTGTCCGGGTCGTTGGCGGGGGTGATTAAGGCTTGTGTGGCGGTGTCTCCCTTGCGGGTTTCGAGGGCGATGGCTCCTTGGCACAGAGCCGGCATGAAGGAGTCTTTGCTCATGTCCACCACGCTCAGCGTTGTGCCGTCTATGCAAATGCTGTCGCCCGTTAACCCTAAGCGGTTGAGGCCCGCCCGTGCCAGGATGATGCCGTCCATCTCCGGGCTCTCTATTAATTTGCGAAGGCGGGTGTGCACATTGCCGCGTATGGAGACGGTTTTGGCGGTGCCGCTCCAATAGGTGCGCACCAGCTCTACACGGCGCACACTGGCTGTGCCCAGTGTCAAGTGTTGCATGTCGGCCCCCGGCTTGAGGATGAGGGCATCCCATATGTCCTCTCGCGGTAAAACGGCGGAAATCTCAAAATTCGGGTCAAGCTGCCCGGGCATATCTTTAAGGCTGTGCACGGCGCAATCAATTTCGCCTGCGGCCAAGGCGCGCTCGATGGCGGCTACAAACACGCCTTTATCTTGCACGCCGGCGGCTTTATTTACGTTGCACAGGGGGATGTCTGTGTGGGTGTCTCCATCCGTTTTGATGATAACCACTTCCGTCTCCGTCTCCGGGTGGTGTGCCTTGATGGCGGCGATGGCCAGCTCTGTTTGTTTTAATGCCAATTCACTACCGCGAGTGCCGATTTTGAGCGTGTTCTTCATGTTGGTTATTCTACCTGTTTCCGGTGGTTTCTGCAAGGAAAATTGGCAGTTGGCTATTATTTTTTCTGTGGTGTTTTTTATACTTGCCTGCGGCTCGTTGTGAAGAAGCCGCCTTGCGGCGGCCGTTAGGTGTTAGGAGGAAAAGGAGCTTTGCAGGGCTGCACGCATGAGAGCAATGGGCGGAAGTATGCCGAACCAGTGCTCAAAGGCATAGGCTCCTTGCCATAAAAGCATGCCCAAGCCGTTGTCTGTAAGGCAGCCGCAGGCGGCAGCCGCGCGGCGAAGCGGGGTGTCGTGCGTTACGATGTCGTACACAATTTGCCCGGGGTGCAGGCAATGAGGGTTGAAGGGGAGCGGGTCTTCATCCGCCAGCCCGAGGCTGGTGGCATTGACGATGAGGTCTGCATGGCGCAGGGCGGCTTCTGCCTGTGGGGTGTGGAGGGCGGCCGTGCGGATGGTGCCTCTGCTGTGGGGGGCGAGTTTGTGTGCCAGAGCGTCCAGCTGCGGGCGAGGGCGGTTAAGGAGGGTGAGTTGCGGGCAGTGGCTCAGGGCGCATTGGGCAGCTAAGGCCGAGCCTGCCCCGCCGCATGCCCCCAAAATGGCAATGCGCAGCTCGCAGAGCTCTTTACCGCAGAGCTCGCGGATGGCTTGGGCAAAGCCGGGGCCGTCTGTGTTGTAGCAATGCCAGCCCTTGGGGCGGCGTACCAAGGTATTGGCAGCACCGCAAAGGGCGGATAGTGCATCTGCCTGTACGGCAGCGGCAAAAGCTTGTTTTTTGAACGGGACGGTAACGTTGGCACCAATGAATTGCAGTTGCTCTAAGTGGTGCAGGGTTTGTTCAAATTCTCCCGGGGCGGTACCGGCCAATAGGCGTATGTAGCGCGCAGAAATGCAGCATGCCTTCAGTGCGGCTTGCTGCATTTGCGGAGATTTGGAGTGGGCAATGGGGTTGCCGATGACGGCAAGCCGTATCCCCATGCTCTCTGCCTCGGCAGCGGTTAACTGTTGTGTGGTGTAAACAGAAAGCATGGGGAGGGGTGCAAATCCGATTTATGCTTCTTTGGAAGAGAAGCCAACGATGCTGCTCTTCTCGAACTTGATGAGCACGCCGGCTGCAACCTCAACCTTGACGGTTTTGTCGTCCACATCGCGGATGATGCCGTGAATGCCGCCGGCTGTAATCACTTTGTCGCCGGATTTCATGGCTTTTTGCTGCTCTTGCAATTTCTTTTGCTGTTGGCGTTGCGGGCGAATCAGCAGGAAGTAGAAGATAACGAAGATGAGAATCCACGGCAAAATCCCCTGAATGACGCTTGCAGAGCCACTGGCGGCGGCCTCGGCTAAGATGATGTTGTTGATCATAATATTTCGTTTGCTTGGTAACGCGAGATGAAACTGCTTTTGAAAGCAGCGAATTGACCGGCTGCAATGGCGTTTCTCGCTTGC
>SUVM01000114.1 GCA_015062015.1 Akkermansiaceae bacterium
TCGAACGGCGAAGCCGAGCTGAAAAGCCCCCGACAGGGGGCGAAATAGCATAGGCAGGCGGCTAACCGAGCCGTAGGCGAGGGCAGCCCCTGCTAGGAGCAAAAAAATAAAATGAGCCCCGACGCGGCACGCGGAGTGGGCGGCAGATGAGCCGAAGGGCGTAAGCCCTGAAGCCACCGCGCTATCTCCCGGGCTCAATAATTCCGCTTGCGCGCGCGTGCATTTCGTTTTCGAACGGCGAAGCCGAGCTGAAAAGCCCCCGACAGGGGGCGAAATAGCATAGGCAGGCGGCTAACCGAGCCGTAGGCGAGGGCAGCCCCTGCTAGGAGCAAAAAAATAAAATGAGCCCCGACGCGGTACGCGGAGTGGGCGGCAGATGAGCCGAAGGGCGTAAGCCCTGAAGCCACCGCGCTATCTCCCGGGCTCAATAATTCCGTTTGCGCGCGCGTGCATTTGGTTTTCGAGCGGCGGAGCCGAGCTGAAAAGCCCGACAGGGGGCGGTAGCTAGTAGCCCGGGGCGTGAGCCCCGGGGTGTGTAAAAAGGATAACGGAGCCCGCGCAGCGGCCGACAGAAAAGCCATGAGTTATGATGAGGGCTATGATTGTATGAATACGGCATCTGGCGGTCCTCCGCGTGCCGCGTCGGGCCTCATGTTGTTTTTGCCCCAAGCCCCGGGGCGGCGGTTTACTTCCTCATGAGCTCGAGCTGTTCTTGTTCGGTTTTTAGCAGTTTTTGCAAGGCTTCTACTTGGGTGTGCGGAATAAGCCCTTTGTTTTCCTGGTCTTGCAAGATGCGGAGCAGGGCGGTGCCGTCTTCCACCAGTTTTTGTTGTGCCTCTTTTTGAGCTTTTTTGTGTTTGGCGGTGGTGGTACGGAACTTGCCGCAGCTCATGGTGGCGGATATGGCATCTTGCACGGTGCCTGTGCCGGCTTTTAATCTGGCGATAGAGAGTTGTTGCAGCGAATCGTACAGTTGTTGCGTTTCGGCAACGGTGGCTTGGTTCCAAGGCTTTTTTTCGCACCGTTGCTTGAGCAATTCCACCAGTTTGACGGTGATTTGAGTCTTGTAGCGTTGGGCGGCATCTGCCATGCCGGCACGGTATGCGTGCTCGGTATCTTGTAAAATGGCACGGGCAGCGGCTTCTGCCTCCGTAATAGGGCCTTTGCTGTCAGTAGAGGGGTGGCCTATCCGAATCAAGGCGTATTCTAATTCGGTGGGGTGTAAGTTCTCTGCCGGCACACCATTAGCGGCGCGCGCGCGTAGTATTTTAAGTTTTTCTTCGTAAGCCCGGCATAATTGCTGATAGGTGTGGGATGGGTCGCTCGGGCTGTTCCTGATATAGTGAACCCATAGTGCGCCTTTGAGGGCGTTTATCTTTTCATCGAGCACATCCGTAACGCTGTAAAGTCCTTTGGTGTAGAGAGCTTGGGTTTTTGTTTGGTTGTTTGGCTTCTTTGGTATGGAGGCTTCTGCTACACAAATGGGGTCTAGCACGGCATGAGGTGCAGTGGTGCAATCCCATGCCGGTGTTACCTGCATCTGTTGAGCGTTACAAAATCCGCCGATACATGTTATTGTTAAAAGCCAAGGGTGTTTCATGCTGTCATGCTTAGCATGTTTTTTATGTGTTGTAAAGAATAAAGTGTTGGGTGCGCTTGTTGTGGTGTAAAAATATCCCGCCCTCTGTTTAGAACCAGAGGGCGGGTGCGCAATGCGGGGCTTGGGTACCCCATTCGAACTTTTTTTGCTTATTACTTGCGGCGACGGCGGGCGGCCAAACCTGCCAATGCTAACAGAGAAAGCGTAGCCGTAGTGGGCTCGGGGATGCTAAGCGAGACCTTCTTAACGCCTGCGGTTCCGGGGGAACCATCATTGATAAAGCCTAAGGATGTAAATGTTACATCGTTCATGCCGGTCAACGTGGTTTCCCAAGCCTTGCTGAAATTCGCGCTTTCTGCTTTAACCGTCAAATCGCCACCTTTCAATGTTAATGTGTATGTGATATCTCCATCTACATTGAGCCCGGTGGAATTGGTTTTGACGGTCGGATTTTTACCGGTGCCGGTTTGGAAGCAGACGAATCCGCTGGTGCTGCCAATAGCTTCATCCAAGGTACCAACGTAAATATCACTATTGCTTTTATATGAGTTTCCGATGACAATGCTGTATGTACTGGAACTCAGATAGAACATGTTGCCGGTATCTTCATCGGCTTTATTATTGTACAGAGTAAAAGTTATAGTGGCATCTGCTTGGCTGGAAAGGTTGATGCTCGTCCACAGATAATTTTGCTTCCAAGGATGATGTACTACTGCTCCATTGTCTCCGAATTCATAATGGGGGGTGTCGCTACCATTCCATTGGCCGGTATACCAACCTTTCGGAAGTACGGAAGGGTATGTTACATCGTCTGATGTATCAGCTGTACCTTTAGTATCTGTCCACGTTTGGGAGTAGCCGTCAAGTGTGGTGAAGTCTTGCTCCACCAACACTGTCGTTGCAGCAGAGGCAACGGTGCCCATTGCAAAAAGAGCTATAAGCGTTTTTTTCATGATTTGTGAAGTTTATTGATTGTTAGATTATTAGCTGAGCCAAGGCCTATCCTTTCCCCCGCGCGACGGGATGCTGAGTAACATGCCGTGAATCAACAACGCTAATATACAGCATTTAGAATGCTGTAGCAAGCCTAAAAGTCATTAAAGAATAAAAAACAATGAGATGGAATAAAAAGAGGATGATAAGGCGGCTCTTTTATGCCTTGTGAAATAACCAGCATATCGATTGATGTAGAAAAGATTAATAGTCATCCAGCATTCTAAATGCTGGATGGGTGTTTCTGTTGTTTTATGGGTACAAAAAACTGTGGCGACCGGAGCCGCCACAGTAATGGGGGGAGGGATGGCATCAATGCTTATTGGGGCTGCGGGGCAGAGAGCATGGCCTCTGCCATGACGTTGCCCAGAGCCGCGGCGTGTTTGAGGGCGGCGAGGGCTTTGTCTGTATCTTTGGGGAGCAATTTGCCGTCCAAAAAGCACATGGCGAGCACAAAGAGGGCAACGTGGTCTCCGGATTGGGCGGCGGCTTCCAAATCTGCCAAATCGGTGCGGCTTTTTACTTGGGCAAAGTAAACGCGCGCCAGTTGGTTTTGGGCTTCGGCATGGCCGGCAAAGGCAGCATTGCGCAGGTGTTGTGCGCCTTGTGCAGCGTTGCCGGCCTTAAAAGCCGCGGCTCCGAGTTCGTATTCCTGTTGAGGGTTCATTTTGTTTCTGCAACGGGGGCAGAGAATTCTACTTTGAGGTTGTGTACGGTGCCTTGCAGGGATTCGCCGATGGTTTGCAGGGGAAGAATGAATGTGGAGCGCAGCCCCTTGGTGCGGTTCTTCCAGCCGTCTTCGCGGTCCTTGTAGCTCAACAGGGTGAGGGTGCCAATCTCTTTGCCGTCTACCAACAGTTGTGTGCTTTGCGGCTTGCCGATGAGCTCCAGCTTCACCTTTTTGCCCACAGGCAGTTTGCCGCCAAAGGAGAATGCCATGGCATCATTACGCACAAAACCTACGGTGCCGTCTGCCATGCAGGCATAGAGCTTACCCTCCGGGCCGCTGAGCAGAACTTGCTCTACGCCCTCGGGGGCAGCGGCCAATTCTACCTCTGCGGTGAGGTGGTAGTTGGGGCCGGCTGCGGCCTCGTTAAGCTGCATGGGCAGGGTGGCGGGTTGCACGGCAATGGGGGTGTCTCCGGTGCGCAGGTATAGCGGGTTGATGTTGGGGGCTTCGCCTATCTTCTCTACGAGTTTGCGGTGGTCTTCGAAGGTGTCCGGGTTATGCTCTGTGCTCCACATGCGTTGGCTGAGCACATCTGCCGAGCCGCGGAATACATCCCAAATATCGTACATGCCGTAGCCGGAGTGTTTGAGGTCGGTCATGTCGTTCCAAATGGCGAAGGTGGAGCCGATGAGGTTGGGGTGCCCGGCCGGGATATGGGAATTACCCACATAGTTGGGGCACCAATTGTTGTATACCCACTTGTGGTTTTTATCCATGCGGTAGTAATTGGCAAAGGGGACGATGTAGAGGTGCCCGTCATAGGTGTTGATGAGTTTGAAGCCATCGTTCATCGCCTCTACGGGGTCTTGCCAATGGGTGCTCCAGAGGTTCATTTGAACGCCCTCGGATTCCACTTTCGTTTTGCCGGGTTTGTGGGTAAGGCTGCCCCAAATGCGCGGGGTGAAGCCGCGGCTCTTGACGTGTTTGAGCAAGCCGTCCGCAAATCGGCGGTAGACCTCTGCCTCACCGTAAAACTCGTCCGCCCCTACATGCACCACGCAGCCCTCCAATAAGGGCTTGTTGCCCATGGCGGAATCGGGCAGCAGGTATTCATCCAGCACTTCGCCCACAAATCGGAGCGTTTCGGGGTTGCCGGCATCAATGTGGTCGGCGCGCCGCCCGGGGTGGTTCATCGGTCCTTGGTAAATCAAATCCGGGCGTACTTTGGTAAAGGAGAGGGCGTGGCCGGGGGTGTCGAACTCCGGCACGATGTTGACGCCGCGCAGTTTAGCGTAGTCGATGAGCTCGCGGAATTCTTTTTTGGTAAACCAAACGTCGTCTGCCGTCAGTTTTTGCCCGTTAGCCCCCACCATTTTGCTTTCCAGACGGAAGGCTGTGTAGGCTTCTTTAAGCGGGTCGTGGCCGTCTTTTACATATTCTTCCAGGAAGATGTAGTTGTTGTTGATGACGAGGTGCAAATCATTCATCTTGTACCAGGCCATGGCGTTGATAACGTCTCTCAGGTCTTTGAGGGTGTAGGGTGTGCGGGCTATGTCGAACAGAACGCCGCGCACCTCGTAGCGGGGTACATCGTATGCTGTGCCGTAGGGCATGCTACCCCCTGTTTGTTTGAGTATTTGTAACACGGTGCGGGAGCCCCAGAAGACACCTTTAGACGATTTGGAAGCTACGGTAATGCCGGAGTCATCCGTGCGCAGGCGGTAGGCTTCTGCCTGGTTGTCGGGGTCTCCCTCTTTCATTTTGGGAACTCGCACAAACTTAATGTTTGCCTTATTTTTGTCTGCAAGTTGAACCTCTTTACCGAGAACCGCGCGTAAATCATCAAGAATGATGGCCTTTTGCTCTTCTCGCATTCCCCTGCTGAAGTAGACGCCCACGGTATCTCCGAGTTTGTACTCACCTTGGCCGCCCTCCCATTGCAAGATGGAGGGGATTACCCGGGGTTTGGCATTTTGTTCTCCTTTAGTGGTAAAACGGGGTTTTACAACGATTTTGTAGTCTTTACTAAAGGCTTCTTTGCCGTCTTTGGTGACTTTGAAGTTGACGTTGACGGGCGTTTGGCTTAAAACGGATTTTACACTGCCATCCGGGGTGATAACTTGCTCGTAGTCGGCCCCGAGCAGTTCTACGGTGGCACCATCTACGGTGGGAATGGTCAGTTTGCTGTCGCCGCCGCCCCACAGCTCGGTGGGAACGGACAGACTATCGGCAATCTGTTTGGCATCCTGAGCTGTTAAGGTGGGAACGGTCATGGCTGCCAGCATGGTGAGGATGGATTTTGTAGTCATGTGTTTGTTGTGTTTAGACAATAGTCAGATGGGTTGGATTTGCACCCAGGGCAATCTTGTTGCGGCAGGGGCACAATGAAGAATGGTAGGTAGCTGCAGCTCTGTGAGAGTTTGCTGCATGCAGTTGAAAGCTGTTTCCGGGGTGTTGCAGTCTTCGCTGAGGTGCCCTAACACGATGTGTTGTAAACCGTTGTGAGCTATGCTGCGCACAAAATCTGCCGCCTGTGCGTTGGATAAATGCCCGAAGTTGCCCCCGATGCGTTCTATTAGCTGGTAGGGACGGCCGGAGTTGCGCAACATTTCCGGGTCGTGGTTAGATTCTATGTACAGCGCATGTACATGGCGGAGCAGGGTGGGCATGTCTCTCGTTACTTTGCCTGTATCGGTAACATAACCTAATTTTTTGCCGTTGGCTTCGAATAGGTAGCCGACGGGGTCCGTAGCATCGTGCTGCACGGAGAACGGGGTAACGGCTATGCTGCCAATCTGCACGCGGCTGCCGGGCTCTGTATAGGTAAAGTCCGCTTGGTGGATGACCCCGCGCAGCTCTTGCCCCATGTAGCGCGTGCAGTAGATGTTGAGTTTGTCTTTTTTGGATAAAACGCCTACACCGGCAATGTGGTCGCGGTGCTCGTGGGTAAAGAGTATGCCGCTGAGTTGCGCGACGCTCAGCCCGCATTCCTGCAGGCTGTTGCGTATGCGTGTTGCGCTGATGCCTGCATCTACCAGCAGGTGGGTGTTGCCACTGCTGATGACGGTGGCATTACCCTTGCTGCTGCTGGCGAGTACGGAGAACCTCATCAGTTTTGCGGTTGTTGCTCTGTTGCCGGAACCGGGGAGGGGGGCTGAGTGGCCGGGGCCTCGATTACCGTGCGTACCCCGAGGGTTTCTACCACGATGGGGGATTGTACGGTTTGGGGGGCTGTGTTTTGGCGAGCTGCTTCTGCCTTGCGGGCAGCTTCTGCCCTGATGGCTTCCTCTATTAAGCGAGCTTCCTCTGCCTTGCGGGCTTCTTCTGCCCTGATGGCTTCCTCTATTAAGCGGGCTTCCTCTGCCTTGCGGGCTTCTTCTGCCCTGATGGC
>SUVM01000115.1 GCA_015062015.1 Akkermansiaceae bacterium
ACCATACGCCGCAAGTACAGCCTTGTTGCCGGTTACAACGGGTTTGCCTGCCTCCAAGGCAGCTTTTACCAACTTGTACGCTTCTGTTGTGCCACCAATAAGCTCAATGATAATATCGATGTCGGGGTCATTCACCAACTCGCGCCAATCATCCGTCAGCAATGCAGGGTCCACCGCCACGTCACGCTTGCGAGCCAAACTGCCCACCGCTATCTTTTTGACGGCAAAAGGAATTTGTGCGCGAGCCTCCAACAATTCATAGTTACGGCACAGAGTTTCGTAAACCCCTGAGCCTACCGTTCCAAGACCGGCCAAACCTAACTGTAGCGTGTCTCCAATCATACGCGTGGCAACATTATACTGTACTTTGCGACACCACTCAAGCCTATAATAAGCCATGCCGCAATTTTGGCATTAACTTGGCATCCCGCACCTATTTTCTTTTGGGCCCCCCCACTCTGATAAGAGTTATATTTGTAAAGCATTTTGCATACAAATGCAACAATAAATAACATTTTTTAGGGCACAGGGAATGCTGCGGACGCAGCCCCGAAAAAACAAGCTGCCGCAGTCAGAATAATATCTTGCCAATGCAGCCTCCATATGGTAGGATAAAACCTGAACATTATGGATTTATTCACCCCATACGGAAAAGCGCAGGAGCAAGAAGAACACACCTCCGGCAGCATGCCGCTTGCTGCCCGTATGAGGCCGGAATCTCTGGACGAGGTGGCCGGGCAAAAACACTTACTGGCAGAGGGCAAACTGCTGCGTCGCGCCATCGAGACGGACCGCTTTTCTTCCCTCATCTTCTACGGGCCGCCCGGTGTGGGCAAAACCACTTTGGCATCTGTCATAGCGCGGCACACCAGCGCATATTTTGTGATGCTCAACGGGGTGGAGTCCAACGTGAGCGACATACGCGAAAAAGTAGCAGAAGCCAAAGCCCGGCAAACCCTGCACGGCCAAAAAACCATTTTGTTTGTGGACGAGCTGCACCGCTTCAACAAAGCACAGCAAGATGTGCTGTTGCCGCATTTGGAGCGAGGCACGGTACGCTTTATCGGGGCAACCACGGAAAACCCCTACTTTGCCATCAACTCTGCCATGTTGTCGCGCTCCCAAATTTTCCCGCTAGAGCCGGTGCCGGATAGCGAGATTATTGCCCTGCTTCGCCGTGCCATGGCAGATACCGCACGAGGTTTGGGCAACATGCCGCTTTACGCAGACGACGAAGCCTTGGCACACTTGGCCCTTAAAGCTGATGGCGATGTGCGCAAAGCCCTCACCGCGCTGGAAGTAGCCGCACTTTCCACCCCCCCGGCGGCAGATGGCAGCATCCGCATTACGCTGGAAGTTGCAGAGGAATCCATCCAGAAAAAAGCCGTCAAATATGACCGCGCCGGCGATGGGCACTACGACACCATATCCGCCTTTATCAAATCCATGCGCGGCAGCGACCCGGATGCCGCACTATATTGGCTGGCATTCATGCTCAATGCGGGGGAAGACATCCGTTTCATTGCACGCCGACTGGTGATTTGCGCAAGCGAAGATGTGGGGCTGGCAGACTCTAACGCGCTGCGGGTAGCCTTGGCAGCCGCGCAAGCGGCAGAAATGCTCGGCATGCCCGAGGCGCGCATCCCCTTAGCGCACGCCACGGTATACATAGCCACAGCTCCCAAAAGCAACGCAGCCTATGCCGGCATCAACGCAGCACTGAAAGATGTGCAAGAGGGTAAAACCTTGGCTGTGCCGGATCATTTAGCCACCCCAACCCGCAAAAAACTGGCACGGCTGCGCGGTGTACCCGAGGAAGATACGCAATACAAATACGCACACGACTTCGGAGACGACCACTTTGTACCGCAAGCCTATTTGCCGGAAGGACGTGTCTATTATACCCCCACCAACAACGGCATGGAGCTTCGCATTGCAGAACGCATGCAATACCTTCGCAATAAAAACCTTAACACTTGATATAAAACAATTTTATGCATACAATCGGTATCGATTTCGGGACCACCAAAACCTTAATTTCTTATTTTAATGAGAAAAACCAATTCCCCCGAACCATTAAATTAGGGCGTAACACACAATACATCCCTACCACCGCCTATATAGACGAAAACGAGCGCATCTTTTTCGGCGATGAAGCAGATGACCGCATCGAAGAAGACACCGGCATATACATCCGCGGCTTTAAAATGCGCTTAGGGCGCTCCACCCCCATCCATATCTACTACGACACCAACGATAACCAACACACCTATACAGCCAAAGATTTAGTACGCGAATACCTGCGTTACATACGCGAGAAAGCGCAACGCGAGGCCTTTATGAACGAGCCCGTTACCAAGGCCGTTATTACGCGCCCCGTCAAGTTCAGCCCTCTGCAATGCGAGGAGCTTAAACAAGCTGCACAAGAAGCCGGATTTGACGAAGTGAAGTTCACCACAGAGCCGGAGGCAGCCGGCTTAGCCTTTTGCCGACTGAATGCCGCCCACGCCTTCAGGAAAAACGCCCTCGTTATCGACTGGGGTGGCGGTACGCTCGATATTGCTTTAGTAACCCGAGAAAACGACACCATCTCCACCAACAGCCAACTTACCACAGGCGATACAGCCGTCGGCGGAGAACGCTTCGATAGCAACTTGTGGGAATATGCGGCTGCCAGAATGAAAGAAAAAGGTATAACCACCGTCAATCCTATTACCGCGCTGCCCAAAATCCGTACCTGTAAAGAGCAGCTCAGCACCGTAAATGAGTTCACCCTCCGCTTCTCTCATGCCCAGGGTGCCGCACCGCCCATTTCCATTACCCGCAACACCTTTAACGAACTCATCAGCGATGAAATAGACCGAGCAGTCGATAAAATACTCAATTTGCTTGCCCGTATACCCCAAGGGATTCAACCCGAAATCCTGTTGCTGGTGGGTGGCAGCAGCCGCATTCCCCTCATCAAACAACGCTTGGAAGAAGCCTGCGGGCTCCCCGCCTTCGCTTGGGAATACTCGCGAGAAGCCGTATCTCTTGGTGCTATCTTATGGGATAAGCCCATCCCTACCCCGGATATCAATCCAAATGACAACCAAAAGGACATACCGACCATCACCCAGCGCATCGACTCCCTCATCAAAGGTCTCATTAACAACCATTATGAATTGACGGATGCTCAACGTGCCGAGCTGCACGAGTTAGCAAAACCCACAAAGAATCGACATAACAGCCTATACTTCCCGGCATACAATGGCAATGCCGCCGCTCAATTTCTCATGGGGCTGCACCATGCAGATAACTACATACTCAAGAAAGAATGGGGTTACACCCCTACCCCCGAAGAAGAAAGCTGGACTAAGATGCAACATTATTATCTTGCACACTATTGGTATGCCAAAGCCATTAAAGGAGACTTTACCCCAACATATTATTTGAAGGGGAAGCTTTACCATAAACAACAAGTTTACTTGAGGGCTTCCCAAATGTACACTCTAGCCACCAAAAATGGCATAAAAGAAGCAAAAGAAGCCAACAGGGCGTTAACCATACCTGTTACGCTCTTGATTATACCTTTAATCGTCACTGCTGTTATATCAATACCTTTTTTATTGATAGGTTTGTTCTTAGAACACCTTTATCAAAATAAAATAGCCTTAAAACAATACAATAAGCGTAAGCAATTATTAACAGAATAGCTAACACCCTTTGCTCCAAGAAGAATCCCCGGTTGCGGCATATACGCAACCGGGGATTCTTGCAAAGAAAAACCGAGCAATACTTAACGGCTATGGATGTTGAGCATTTGGGCGTAGGTTGGCACGGGCCAGAGGTCGGCATCCACAATGGCCTCCAAGGCATCCACAATCATGCGGGCTTTCTCCATAGCGGCACGCATGGCAAAGGGCTCGCCCTGCTCGATAGCGGCGGCAAGCATATCCACCGCCGGGGCCAATTCATCGTAGAGAGACCCTATCTCGTTTGCTTTTTGCGTAGCGGCGCGCAGCCCTACGGCAATACCGGCAGCCCGAATGGCACTTACCGTACCGCAAATGGCAGTCATTTGAGCCGCAATAGCCGGCAAGTAAATGGTGCGCAGCATGTTGAGGCAGGTTTTTGCCTCGATGTCGATAAGCTTTTCGAAGCTCTCCATCTGGATTTCCTTGCGGGCTAAAAGCTCTGCGCGAGACAACACGCCGTATTTCTCCATCAGCGCAATCGTGTCGGGGCGGGAAAGCACCTCCAGCGCTTCGGGCGTGGTTTTGATGTGCGGCAAGCCGCGTTGTTCCGCCTCTTGCACCCATTCTGCAGAGTAGCCGTTACCATTGAATACGATGCGGTCGTGCTTGGTAACAAGCTCGCGGATAAGCTCTCGCACTACGCTCTTAAACTCGGGGGAGCCGGCATGGGGTTCCAAACGGGTGGCTACATCGTCCAAGGCCTCTGCCATAATGGTGTTGAGCACCGCCATGGGCCATGCGCAGGTTTGCGAAGAACCAACAGCGCGGAACTCGAATTTGTTGCCGGTAAAGGCAAAGGGGGAGGTACGGTTGCGGTCCGTAGTATCCTTGGGCAGCTCGGGCAGCACATCCACCCCCAGCTCCATGGTGGTTTTAGAGGCAGAAGTTTTGGCCCCACCGGCTTTTATCTGCTCAATAATATCGGTAAGCTGGTCGCCCAGGAAAATGGAAATAATGGCGGGCGGAGCTTCGGCTGCCCCCAGGCGGTGGTCGTTACCGGCCTTAGAGGTAGAAGCACGCAACAGGTCTGCATGTTTATCCACACAAGCCAGCACGGCAGACAGGAAGGTGAGGAACAGCAAGTTGCTGTGCGGCGTCTTGCCCGGGGAGAACAGAGAGCCCAGCTCGGGCGTGGAAAGCGACCAGTTGTTATGCTTACCGCTGCCGTTAACATGCGCGTAGGGTTTTTCGTGCAGCAGGCACACTAAATTAAACTTAAGGGCTTGGCGCTGCAAAATGTCCATAATCATCACATTATGGTCTACAGCCACATTGCAGGGCTCAAACAGCGGGCAAATCTCGAACTGGCCGGGCGCGGCCTCGTTATGGCGTGTTTTGGCGGGCACACCCAGCGTCCACAGCGCGCGATCCACACTCATCATAAACTCCAGCACGCGTTCTTTGATGGAGCCGAAGTAGTGGTCCTCCATCTGCTGGTGCTTGGGAGGCAGGCAACCAAAGAGGGTGCGCCCGGTCTCAATAAGGTCCGGGCGTTGCAGGTAGAGGTCGCGGTCTATAAGGAAGTACTCTTGCTCTGCCCCCAAATTGCTCACCACATAAGAGGGTTCTAAACCAAAGCAATGCAGCACGCGCATCGTTTGCTGCGCCACGGCCGCCATAGAGCGCAGAAGCGGTGTCTTTTTATCCAGAGCCTCGCCGGTGTAAGAGCAAAAAGCCGTCGGGATGCACAGCGTCACCGTGTTCTCTGTGCGTTTAATGAAAGCAGGGCTTGTGGGGTCCCACGCGGTGTAGCCTCGCGCCTCGAAAGTGGCGCGAATCCCACCGGAGGGGAAAGACGAGGCATCCGGCTCTGCCTGAATCAGATTTTTCCCGGTAAACTCACATATCATGCCGCCCTTGCCATCGGGCTCCACAAAAGAATCGTGCTTCTCCGCCGTAGCATCGGACAAAGGTTGGAACCAGTGCGTATAATGAGTTGCGCCCTTGGAAAGCGCCCACACCTTCATGGCCTGTGCCACTTCATCTGCAATGCCGGTATCCAACTTCCCGCCGCGTTGGACGGTGCGCATCATCTTCTTGAATGCACTCTTGGAGAGGTACTTCTCCATTGTTTTGATACCGAATGTATCACTCCCGTAAAGAGCGTTAAGAGCGGCTTCTGCGTCCGTCAGTGTTTCTGTTACCATAAAATGTGTGGTTATACGTTGCGCGCGTATTCTAATATCTTTGCCGCCTTTTGTCAATCTCTTTTGCGCGGTATCCGGGCAAGTATGCGATTTTGAGGCTGCGGCAAAGGTGTGGCAGCGCCGCGCGGTGCTTACCCCCATGCCACGGCGAGAATGGCACCTGCGGACACAAAATTATGATTTTTGTGATAGACAGCACAGAAGTGGATGCGTATAATGGAATGCAGAAATGTTGAAGCGCGCTTACAGAAAGGAAGAGAGCCTGGCTCGCCATTGGGCAAACCAGGCCATGAGCCTTTGTTATGACATTGACGATGAATCTCAGAACGAGCTTTTACCGCCTATTAAAGAGGCCATAGCAGCCTTAGAGCGAGACCGCCGTATCATCTTTATCGGCGATACCGGGGTGGGCAAATCCTCCCTGTTGGCAGGCATTGCACAATACCCGGCAATAGCCAAAGCCACCTTTCAAGATGACTACCGCTGTTGGCGCTATCGCAATAACGATGCAGATGCCACCTGCTCTGCCTTTATACCCTGCGAAAATTTGGAAGGGCTGGAGCTGGTAGACACGGCATCCTGCGCCGCAGAAGAGCGCAAAGAAACCCTTATGGCATTGCTGAGAGAGGCGGATGTAGTTGTGGCTGTTGTGGATGCCCGTAAAACGGAAGACGCGCCCATATGGCCCTTATTGGCAGCCCTACC
>SUVM01000116.1 GCA_015062015.1 Akkermansiaceae bacterium
GAGAAGACTTCGCCTGTGAGCTGCCGCGTGTTATACTACAGCATTGTGAAAGCTGATGCAAGCCTAAAATGCATAAAATATTAAAAATTTTGGCGTTACAGAAAATAGATTTTGATGGTTAACGCCCCTTAGTGCACATGACTATATCTGTTATCTTTTTGTTATCAATGCGCAGGAGCTACTACAGCTTTCACAAACCTTATACAGCTTTCACAATGCTGTAGTATAACACGCGGCAGCTCACAGGCGAAGTCTTCTCATTGCGCAAGAGAATCGGCTCACACGCCCGTGTTTGCCACACCTCTAACATTCAATTCTTAAAATCATGAAAAAATCACTTATTATCATACTGGGATTGGCCTGTACCATCCACGCAGAAGAGAGCAGTTTTACCATGTCCGTTTCGAGCGATGCGACATGGACTAGCGGTGTAAGCTTCAACCAAAGTGCAAGCGACATCCTTTCACTCAGCTACACGAGCACCACGGGTTCCAATATAAGCACTAAGTATTATAATGCAATAACAGGAGGTACAGAAACGGGAGAATACACAAACGGCACTTACGAACAAGATAAGTTCACAAAAGTGAATACTGATTTTTACTCTCCTAAAATACAATTTCTAAATAATTATGAGGGACGCTATTGGACTCTTAATTTCAGCATTACAAACGGCACTTCATCCGACATTACATTAAATTCTCTTTCCCTGACACTGAAAGGAGTAAACGCTGACGGCAACACATGGACGAACTCTCAATACGGCATAGGGGACATCTCACTTAGTATCTTAGATGACCAAGAAACCGTACTGGGTACAAGCACGGTTACCATTGGCAAAGATGGCAGCTCCGTCACCGGCAACATAGAGTTCAGCAATGGCATTACGCTTGGGCAAAAGCCCCTCAAACTTTCGTTACAGGTTAAGGATGCTGCAAACGGAATGACCGGCTTTGTTGCGCTTACGGGCGGCACCTTTACATATAAAACTATCCCCGAGCCTGCGACAGCGACACTTTCTCTGTTGGCGTTGTGCGGATTAGCAGCGCGTCGCCGCCGCAAATAAAGCGTTAGGGAGCAACAACCCATTCGAGCAAGGTAACCAAGCCCTGCAACGCGCGGCCGCCCATGGCAGGAATGCCTTGGGCGGTAGATTTATACGCCTACAGGGCAAACCGTGCCGCCCCCATTTATTTAGCGTACAGAGGGCAAATAGCAGAGCCGGAACTTGACAGACGCGCCGACATAAGGCAGAATGGGAGGCAGCACCATTGTATGTTATCCCCCATCTTCATATTAGGACCCACCGGCTGCGGCAAAAGCGGCGTTGCCGTAGCACTGGCGCAGCTGCTGGGCCATGCCGAAATCATCAGCGCCGATGCCTACCAAGTATACCGCGCCATGCCCCTGCTCACCGCAGCCCCATCCGCAGCAGAGCAAGGCGGCGTGCCCCACCACCTCATCGGGCATCTGGAAGTGCAGGAGAACAACGATGCGGCCACGCATGCCCGCAACGCCCAAGCCTGTATAGAAGCCGCGCAGGCACGCGGCAACCGCCCCATTATTACCGGTGGCAGCGGGCTCTACGTCAGGTTTATATCCCACGGTATATCACCCGCCCCGCCAAGCGACCCGGCTTTGCGCGCAAAGCTGATGGCGTTGCCGGCCGAAGAATGCGTACGCCGCTTACAGGAAGCGGACCCCGAGGGTGCCGCTGCCACCAACCTGCAAAACCCGCGCTATGTGGTACGCAATTTGGAGATAGTGCTCCTGGGCGGCAAGCCGCTCTCTTACTGGCGCAACAACTGGCAACCCCAAGCCTGCGGCCCGGGGTTTACCCTTTGCCGCAATGTGGCAGAGTTAGATGCACGCATTGCCGCACGAGCGCGCAGCATGCTGCAAAACGGTGCTATAGAAGAGGTGGCAGCCCTACCGGCAGAGCTCTCTCCCACGGCAGAAAAAACACTGGGGCTTTTGCAGGTGCGGCAACATTTACGCGGCGAGCTGCCCCGCCGCGAGCTGGAGCAAATGCTTGCCTTATGCACCCGCCAATATGCCAAACGCCAACGCACTTGGCTACGCCGCGAGCGCTGGGCACAAGAGCTCGCCCCGGCGGCAACCGATACGGCTACCCAAATAGCCACCCGCATCGCCTCTATGTTAAAAATCCAAAATTAAAAATCCGAAATTCACCACAAATCCCCTTCGCGGGGTTGTTTTTTAGAAATCTATCTGGTATAATGGGCGCATGAAGTTCCGTATTTTTTCCGTTGCGCTGTTGGCCATGGCCGGTATCTTAGCCTCTTGCCAAACGCAAAGGCAACCCTATAAAGGCTACAAAAAAGCACCTTACACTGTAAAAGGCCAACGTTTTGTACCAATGGACGTACACCCCGCACTCAGCTACAAGGCAGAGGGTATCGCCTCGTTCTACGATGAAAGCGGCGGCGTTAACGCCATTGGCGAGCGCCTGCGCCGAGGAGAATACTACGCCGCCCACCGCACCTTGCCCCTGCCCTGCATGGTGCGTATCACCTCTTTGGCTAACGGCAAAAGCGTAGAGGCGCGCGTATCGGACCGCGGCCCCTTTATTAAAGGCAGATTAATAGACGTAAGCGCGGCCATTGCCAGAGACTTAGGCTTTACCCACAAAGGCTTGGAACGCGTGCGTATAGAAGTGCTTTCCGTGGGCGACGGAGACTATAAAGTACGCAAATAAGCAGCACCTATTCCTGCCAAACTGACATGCGTATGCCTTGCATAAATCCCGCCTATATGCTAGGGTATAGGCATGACTCGCTTCTTCATCCGTACCGCAGGTACCGCACTGGTGCTGCTCTGCACCGCTGCAGCATCTGCTGATAATTCTGCCTCTTCCCCTCTTATGTTCAACAAAGATCTCTTAGAAAAATGCAGCAACGCCTCCGGAGTCTCGGGCTTCGAAGACGAGATACGCAGCGTCATTACCGCCGAGCTGGCGGGCTGCGGCACCATCACCCACTGCCGCAACGGCAACCTCATTTGCGAAAAACCGGGGCCGGAGGGCTCTCCCTGCGTGGCTCTTGTTGCCCATATGGACGAAATCGGATTTATGGTGCAAGGCGTAACGGCAGACGGTTTTTTGCTGTTGGTGCCCCTTGGCGGGTGGTGGAACCACACCCTGCCCAGCCAACGCGTACAGGTTATGACGCGCGACGGCCGAAAAATCCCCGGTCAAATCGGCACGAAACCGCCACACCTTTTGCCGGAAAGCCAGCGCAAGCAAGTTATGCCCGATGATGCGCTCTTTGTCGATGTAGGGGCATCGAGCAAAGAAGAGGTAGAAGCCCTCGGCATACGCCTTGGCTGCTGCGTGGTGCCCGATGTGCAGCTGCAAGCCTTGGGCGTGGAACACCGCTGGATGGGCAAAGCCTTCGACAACCGCGCCGGGGTGTACACCATGATTCGCACCATGCAGGCCATTAAAGACATGCAGCTGCCCTGCACCGTGCGTGCCATTGCCACCGTGCAGGAAGAGGTCGGCACCCGTGGTGCACGCGCTCTGCAAGATGAAAAAGTACCGGATTTTGCCATCATCTTAGAGGGACCGCCCGCCGACGACACCTTGGGCCAAAGCACAACCTGCCGTCAGGGAGAATTGGGCAAGGGGGTTCAGATTCGGCTCTACGACCCCACCAACATCACCCCGCCTGCTTTTGCTGACTTTGTGCTGGATACGGCCGCCCGCAACGGCATACGCCACCAAGCCACCGTGCGCCGCACCGGCGGTACGGATGCCGCGGCATCTTACCCCAATTGGCACGGCACGCCATCCATCGTCTTTGGTGTGCCCACCCGCTACATCCACTCCCACAACGGCATTCTCGACACCCGGGACCTCTCCGCTGCCGTGCAGCTCACCATCAAAGTGCTGGAGAACATCCTCAACTTCGGCAAATAACCTCAACAGGCATACGCACACTTCCGCGCCGGCAGAATCTTTGCTCTGCCGGCGTTTTTTTTATCTTAACATGAACGTTTGCACAACAACCTGCATCCCTATACAAAGCACAGCATATTGCACTTGACGCCAACACGGCAAAAGTGTAGTATGACAAACACCATCATCACCATGAAAAACACAAAAACAGACGGAAAACGCTATATAGGGATTCTCTGCATAGGGATTATTGCAGTAGTGAGCATTTGGATATGCTACCTGTTTGCTTGGCAGGTGCTTGCCATGGACTGCATACGCCCCTATTTGCCCGGCATTATGCTGGATGCGCACGGGCAGCTGGATTTGAACGCCTTTGGCGATTACTTCGGGGCGCTCAACGCCCTGTTTGCCGGACTTGCCTTTGCGGGGTTGGTTGTCACCATCCGCCAACAGTCTGCCGACCTTCGCGCCACAAAAAGCGAAATGAAAGCACAAACCCATCAATTCAGCAAACAAACAAGCCAACTTCTCAAACAGGATTTTTACAACAGAATAGAGTTGATATACAAATTGGAGGAGCGCATCACCTGCTTTGGTTACAAAGAATTAGCCAAATACCACTTACCGCTGCCCATCTACGACGAAGATGCCCACCTCGACCAACAAAAACTCCAGTTGTTTACCTCCGCATCTTTTCACTTATTAAAAATGTTCAGCCTCTCTGCCCCGATGCCGGCGGACTCTGAAGAATTAAAAGAGACAGCAGACACCCTGCGAGCCAATGCCCCATACACCTGGATTTGGATTAAAAGCATTTACAACTTGCTGGAGGACATAGAAAAAGACTTTGATAACGAGGAAGATAAGAACAGATTAACCCGCATTGTTCTCAACTCCGTCCGCAGCACTTCATTGCTTTTGATACTGCTTTGCCGTTATAAGGGCATGAATATACCCACATCTGTTATCAGAAGGTTAACAGACTTTATCGACAAGGAAAACTACATCGTACGGGAAGAAAAAAATGAGCCTGTAACCGCCCAAGACATCCAAAACGAAGGGTACAGCGTTGATCATGAATGCGTTTTCGCCCGTCACGACCCCAAAGTTCGCAGTTTGTTCCTCAGCATCATTCTGGATGGCATGGATTTGAAGGTAGCAGCTCAAAAATGGGAAGCGTGCTTGCAAGAGCGCGAAGAACAATACGGCAAGAGAGCGTACATCATTTAACGCCCACCCCTCAAAAAAAATAACAACTCAGCCCCGGTGATAACACCGGGGCTCTATTTTATGCACAAGGGTTTCTTACCGGCGGCAACTCTGCCCCCCCCCCTGCAAGTCCGGAGACGAAAAGCGTTATCGGAGCAGCTCCACGCAGCGTTGATAGCGTTTCAGGGCATCGGGCATCTTATGCCGACGCGCCATATCAGCGCGCTCCGAAGCAATTGCGTACGGTGTCTTACCTTGGGCTTTTTTGCCATTAACAGCACCTTTGTCCAACAACAGCTCCACGGACTCTGCATTGCCTTTCTCGGCAGCCAACCAAAGGGCGGTAGTATTGGGGGCAGAGGAAGCCTGCTCCAGCTTATCAAGCGCAGAAGGGCTCTCCAGCAATACCGCCAAACACTGTGTGTAATTGTAAGAAGCGGCCACATGCAGGGGGCTCCACTCCGTATCCGCACAATTACCCATATTGATACCGGCAGCTAACAGCACCCGCAACAGCTCGGCACGGGCGGCATCTTCCGCTGCGTCTTCGGCAACACCCTTTATAGCCATATAGAGCACCGTTTTGCGGTTTTTACCCAGCCGCATTTCCTTCAAATCGGGTGCATAAGCATCTGCCAACAGCTGCAAACGGGCAGCATCTGCTTCTTGCAAAGCCTGTTCTACCAATGCAGCACAGGCCCCGGCAGTGATGCCCTGCGCTTCGCACTCTTGCAAAGCCAAAAGGCGCAGGCAAGCCGTTTGACCTTGCTCTCTTGCCAATGTGCGGTAAGTTTTTCCGTTCACTTGGGCAGTGGTGGCTGCGTTCTGCCTCAACAGCTCTGCAACAACGGCATCTCTACCATTCACCACGGCCAAATATAAGGCTGTTTGCCCCTTTGCATTGACGGAGTTTACTGTTACATCCCCGGCAGCCAAACACCGTTTTAACGTGTCTACATCCCCGCTCTCTGCTGCGGTAAAATACGCGGCAATACGGGCGGCTTTTTCTTGTTGCTCTTGCTGTGCCTTGCGGGCGGCTTCTGCCTTGCGGGCGGCGGCTTCTTCCTGCTGTAGCTTGGCAATACGGGCGGCTTCTGCCTTACGGGCGGCAGCTTCCTCCTGCTGTAGCTTGGCAATACGGGCGGCTTCTGCCTCTCGGGCGGCGGCTTCCTCCTGCTGTAGCTTGGCAATGCGGGCGGCTTCTGCCTCTCGGGCGGCGGCTTCCTCCTGCTGTAGCTTGGCAATGCGGGCGGCTTCTGCCTCTCGGGCGGCGGCTTCCTCCTGCTGTAGCTTGGCAATGCGGGCGGCTTCTGCCTCTCGGGCGGCGGCTTCCTCCTGCTGTAGCTT
>SUVM01000117.1 GCA_015062015.1 Akkermansiaceae bacterium
ATTGATACGACCTGAACATAAAGTTTTCGCCGTTTTCTCGCAACTCCATATCTCATCGGGCTTTCGCCTTATGAGCTAGGAAACTTTGGGACACATGTGAGAAAATGCAGTATGGCTTATCAAATCATTGACAAGTTGTGCACACAATGGTAGGTTACTGTTCGGAGATTGGTTCATTTTTTTAGCACCGCTAGTTTAATCGCTGGCACCCCAGAACTCAATCTCCTTTTTTTGTTTTCTTATATTTCGTTGATATTTTTCTCCTCATAATGCCCTCTTTCTTTAGAATGCTTTTTGGACAGCTATGCAATTTCGTGCAATCGGCAACACTTTTTGCTTGCATGAGAGGCGATATGGCGGTAAAATACGCGCGTGCAATGTGGGCAATGCGCCCACTTCATTAACTGATAAACAGAAATAAGTACCATGCCTGTACCTACACAAGAACAGTATATCAAGATGCTTGATACGGCCAAGGAGCAAGGCTATGCCTACCCGGCCATCAACGTGACCACCATCGAGGTCATCAACGGTGCCCTCAAGGCTTTCGCCGAGGCTAAGTCCGACGGCATCATCCAGATTTCTCTGGGTGGCGGCCAGTTTGCTTCCGGCACTGCTGTAAAGAGCTCTGCTATCGGCGCCATCGTATTGGCAGAGGCCGTGCATCGTCTTGCAGAGGAGTACAACGTATTCGTTGCTCTGCACACCGACCACTGCCAGGCCGACAAGGTTGACAGCTTCCTGCGTCCGCTGCTTGCCGAGAGCAAGAAGCGTATCGCCGAGGGCAAAGGCCCGCTGTTCAACTCTCACATGCTCGACGCTTCCGCCCTGCCCATGGCTCAGAATCTGGAGCTCTCCAAGCAACTGCTTGCCGAGTGCGCCGAGCTGGGTATCGTTCTCGAAATCGAGATCGGTGTAGTAGGCGGCGAGGAAGACGGTGTTGACACCAGCGGTGCTCCCAAGGAGAAGCTTTACACCTCCCCCGAGGACATGCTGCAGACCTACGAGACGCTCAACGGCGTAGGCGAGTTCATGCTGGCTGCTACCTTCGGCAACGTACACGGCGTATACAAGCCGGGTGCTGTTAAGCTTAAGCCCACCATCCTTCGCGACGGTCAGGCCGTTGTTAAGGAGAAGCACGGGCAGGATATGCGCCTCGTGTTCCACGGTGGCTCCGGTTCCGACCTTTGCGACATCCGCGAGGCTATCTCCTACGGTGTTGTGAAGATGAACATCGACACCGACACCCAGTACGCATTCTCCAAGCCCATCGTTCTGCACATGTGCCAGAACATTGATGGTATGCTCAAGATAGACGGCGAAGTGGGCAACAAGAAGGTTTATGATCCCCGCTCCTATCTCAAGAAGGGTGAGCAGGGTATCTGCGAGCGTCTTCAGGTTGCTGCCGACGACTTGCTCTCCAAGGGCAAGACCCTCTTCGGCCAAATCTGATTTCCTGCGCCTATATCAATCGCAAAAAAAGCAGGCTTTCCCGTGCGGAAAGTCTGCTTTTTGAAATTTCGGATAATGTAGCCGGAAGGCGTGCTGAGGGGGGGAGTGTTACATTTTGCTGAGCACTTGGCGCAGCTCGAAGACGAAGGCTTGCTGCTCTTCGGGGGTCATGGAGCCTACGAGTTGGGTGCAGTTAAGCTGCCCCATGGTATCAATTTGCCAACCGACTTTGGTGCCGCTCGGGAACACGCATTTACCGCTCAGGATGGTGCCGGGAATCTGGATGTCGTCGAACTCCATTTTGGGGTGCACGGGGGCGGGGTTTTGCATGGGGGCGGGTGCAGTTGCCGGGGGCGGCTCGGCCACCGGGGGTTGTGCGGCTGCTTGCGGTACGGGTTGCGGGGCAGGGGTAGCTTGGGGTTGGGCAATTTCTATACCGTGATCCAGCAGCAAGAATCTCACTTCCATATAGGTGAGGTGTACACCGCACTCTGTAACCAAATTTTTCTGAATGCCGTTCAAATCCACACCTTGGCTTGCCCAAAGGCGCACGGCATCCAACTGCTCGGGGCTTATTTTTTGACTCATGGCCTCATCATACCCCCAAGTGTGTGGCATAGCAAGATAAAAGAGCGTCACGCATGCAGATGCAGAGGGCAGCCCTGTTGTGCCCGCCTACGAAAAAGAGCGAGTGGTGCGCACTCGCTCTTTAATCGCTAAATAACATGAAAAAGACATTTACCTACACGCTTTCGCGTGCTCTTATGCAGTAAGTACACCGTGTGCTGCGGTTTTGTTCAAAAAAATGAGATTTTTTTGCAAAATCTGAACTTTAATCCTCGAAGGCGAGGGTTTTGCACCAGCCGTCACGCGGGGTTTCGGTATTGGGGAAGATGGCGCGCGCCGCCCCCCGAAAGTCTTTGGGGTTGGGGAGGGAGGGGCTGTAGTGCGTGAGCCACAGCTCTTTGACACCGCCGGCATCTGCCGCAAGCTGAGCCGCTTCGGTAAACAGCATGTGGCGGTTCTCTAACGCTTTGGGCAACATTTCCGCCTCGCCGTACATGCCTTCGCAGATAAAAAGATCGGCATCGGCAGCGGCTTGGCGTATGGAATCCGTGGGGCGGGAGTCCGTGCAATACGTCAGTTTAAGCCCGCGGCGCGGCGGTCCCAATACCATATCGGGCGTGTAGGTAACCCCCTCGTGCTCGATGACGGCTCCTTTTTGCAGTTTGCTCCAGTACGGCAGGGGGATGTTGAGCTCTTTGGCTCGGGCGGGGTCGAACTTGCCGCTGCGCGGCAGGTAAAAGCTGTAGCCATAGCAGGGCATGCCGTGGTTAACGGCAAAGGCGGTGATGTCGCAGTCCAAAAAATGCATCACCTCTGTGGGTGTTTCTATCTCGCTGATGTTCACCTCGAACGGCAGATGTTGGGCAATACTGCGCAGGGCGTATACCACACGCTCCGTGCCAACGGGGCCAATGATGGAGACGGGCTCTGTTCTACCCATATTGCCCATGGTGAGCAGCAATCCGGGTAGCCCGCTGATGTGGTCCGCATGCAGATGGGTAATAAGAATTTTGTCCACCGGCTTAAGGGTGAGCCCCGTTTTCTGTACGGCTATTTGGGTGCCTTCCCCACAGTCTATCAGCACACTGTGCCCTTGGTAGCGAACCAAAAGTGACGTGAGCCAACGGTTTGTGAGCGGTTGTGTGCCGCCGGTTCCCAATAAGCAGATATCCAACATGCGGCAGAGTTTTACACAGTTGCAGGGGCTTGTCAAGTGCCATCTTGCCAAACTGTCAGAAAATTGCTATAATACCGCCCATGAAGATGCTGCTTTTTGGTGGGTCCGGCAGAACCGGGCAAGTGATGTGCCGTGCGGCCACCGCCGCCGGGTGGGATGTTGTGGCTCCATCTCATGCCGATTGCGCCATGGAGGATAGCGCCGCTGTGGCTGCGGCCGTGTTGGCGTGCGGTGCCGATGCCGTGGTGAATTGTGCAGCCATCAGCGGTTTAGAGGCCTGTGCGGCAGACCCCTTGGCAGCCCATGCCGTCAACGCGGTAGCCCCGGCCACCATGGCCTTGGCCTGCCGGCATACCGGGGCGCGCTTTGTGCATTTATCTACCGATTATGTGTTGGATGGCCGTAAGCCCGCGCTGCGTACCGAGTCTTATAAATGCAAACCCGCATCGGTGTATGGAGAGAGTAAGAGAGAGGGCGAGCTGCAAGTGGCAGAGGCTTGGGCAGAGGCTCTGGTGTTGCGCGTTTCTTGGGTATGCGGCAACCCGGCTCGCCCCTCCTTTGTGGAATCTACATTGGCTAAGGCTTTGCGTGGGGAGCCCTTGGCCGCCATTGGCGACAAATACTCCATGCCTACCGATGCGGCGGATATAGCACGGGTTGTGTTGCAGCTGCTGCCTACCGGGGCCTGCGGCGTGTTCCATGTATGCTCCGGCGGCGAGCCGCAAAGCTGGTATAGCTGTGCAGAGCTGGCTTTGCAATATGCCCACCGTGCCGGGGCGTTGCCCGCCATGCCTCCCTTGCGTAAAACCTTGCTTAAAGATGCCGCTTTCTTTGCAGAGCCCCGCCCGCAGCATACCGCTATGTGCAATACCAAGCTCTTAGCCGCCGGCATACCCATGCCCACCGCCCAAGAGACGATTCTGTATGTAACCCAACGTTACCTCTCGCGGTAATATGCCCCCATCCGCCGCTGCCCGAGTTGCGTCTGTGCCGCTATTCGGCAGAGCGTTCCCTCATTGATTGGCAATTTTGCGGACGTGGGCGATGCCTTCTTCAAATTTGACGATGCGGGCGGTATCGCCGTCTTGCAGGAAGGGGCGTTCCTGCGGGTCGATGGGGAAGATTTCGTCGCCGATGCGGATGCAGAGGGAGTCCACCCCATCGTGGGATTGTACCATGACGCGTCCTTCTTGCCCGGGCATTTTTTTGGCGAGGTCGTCAATAGGGGCGCGTTTGTCCACATAGTTTTTAAGGGCAGGGCGCACAAGGTGTTTCCACAGCCCGTAGTACATGATTGCCCAGACGGCCAGAAAGAGGATGAACACCATAGGCCCCCACTGGGCGGGTGGTGCTACGCATAGGGTGGCCCAAGCGGCAAATAGGCCCATGGCTACCAGCGTCAGGATGTCCGAATCCAGAAAAAATACATCCAGTACCAGCAGGGTAAGGGATATAGCCAGTATCCAATGCAGGAACACCCCGTCGGATATCCACAAAAAATCGGCAATCACGTTCATGTGCGTGGGAGGGGGGGAAGAGGGGGCGGGATTAGTTTTGCGGGGTAAGCATGGTGGGCATGTTAGCCGGCAGATATACTTTGGAGGCCGGGTTGTCTGTGATGGTTTTATAGCCCTCCAGCGTTTGGCGGTTGAACAGGGCTTTCACGGCTTCTTCCTGGCCGATGATGCGGCTCATGTTGCTTACATAGGTGGCCTCTGCCTCGGTGGTGAGCTGCAGGGCATCTTTGGCGGCTTGGGCGCGCAGTTTGGTGGCCACGCTGTCGCCCTCTGCTTTCAGGATGGTGGCACGTTTGTAGCGCTCTGCGGCAATTTGCTCGCGCATGGTGTCGCGGGTGGCTTCGTCGATATGGAACTCGCGGATTTCCACGGAGCTGATATTGACGCCCCAGCGGCTGGTGGTTTTGGAGATGGTTTGCACTACTTCTTCGGATAACTTGGCACGAGAGCTGTTAACTTCGTCAAAGTTGCGGCTGCCGATCATGGCGCGCATTTCGTTGAGTACGAGCTCTTGGATGAACTTGTGGATATCGCTCACGTCGTACACGGCTTTTTTGGCGTCCGTGATGCGCCAGCGAATAACGCAGGAGACCTCCAAATTGGCGTTGTCTTTGGTAACACAGGGGCGAATGGGGGTGTCCATAATCTGCTCTGCGAGTTGGATAAACTTACCGTCGGTGTGCGTGCGCTCCCAAGTAACGCGTTTGATTTTTTGTAAAAAGGGGATGTAAAAGTTCAGTCCGCTCAATTTAACGGATACGGGCTTGCCGAACATCTCTATAACGGCGCAATGGTTCTGTGGTACAGCAAAGATAAACATGGTGAGTAGGGGTGGTGTGTTTAATAATACCTGTTTCTTGCGCGGCTGCAAGCAAAAATTGAGGTAATGGGGTTATTGAGGGGGGATTTTTAAGATGGTTTCGCGGGTGGTTTTTGCTTGTTCCAACCAAGCTTGTACGCCGGGTTTGTCTTGGTTTTCCAGCAGGTTGACCAGGTAGTGCAGGTCTTCTACACAGCGGTGCAGTATTTCTCGCACGGCTACGTCGTTCTCCCACAAAATGTCTGCCCACATGGTGGCAGAGCCGGAGCTTACGCGTGTTGTGTCTCGGTACCCGCTGGAGGCCAAGCGTTGCAAATCTTCCGGTGCGGTGTTGCCTACCATAGCGTTGCGGGCTGCTAAACCGGCCACAATATGCGGCATGTGAGAGATGCGTGCCACGGTGCGGTCGTGGCTCTCGGGGGCCATGCGGTAGGTGTGGCAGCTCAGGGCCTCCCAGAATAGGCGGAGGCGTTCTGCCAGTGCCTCGGGCACTTGGTGCGGGTTGGTCAGCACAACGGTGGCTTGGCTGAGCAAGTCGGGTGTGGCGTGCTCCAGCCCCTGTTTTTCTGCACCGGCCATGGGGTGAGAGCCGATAAAGTGGCGTTTTCTATCCGTCAACAAAGCACCTGTGGTGCGGTGAACGTAGGCTTTTACGGAGCCTACATCCGTTACCAGAGCCTCTTTGCCGATGGCCGGCAGCACACGGCGGCAGAGCTCCTCGAAGACCCCGATTGGGGTTGCGAGGATGATGAGCTCTGCCCCTTCGCACGCGCGGCGTGCATCCTCGTAGGTATGCTCTATGCCCAGCCGGGCGGCCAGCGCAAAGAGGCTCT
>SUVM01000118.1 GCA_015062015.1 Akkermansiaceae bacterium
GGTGCGCCAGCCTTTCATTTCAAGAGCCGGTATAATGTTCATTGCAAACTCATTCTACCACAACTCTTGATGGTTGGCGCGCCTCAGTCCGTCATTCCGCGACTTTTTTGACGCAGTGCCAAAAAACATCCGCACAGCATAAAACAAAACGGTCCCCCCCTCATTAAAGCAACCGAACAAAACAGACACATGGCATGCGCATCATTGCTCCGGGGTGGCTAAATCGCAACAAACATCAAAAAAGAAGCTTGCCCAAAGGAGGACAACATGCTAGAATATCCATTGACACAGTAGGACATGAGGCGCAAGTTTTTAACGTGGTTGTTACTGTTGGTCTGTGCAACATTCATTGTCACAGGCCTGTTGGCGTATATACAATTCGATAAACAGGCGCAGGGCCGCGCCAAACAAATACTCTACACGCGGCTCAACGACCTCAGCGAGCTCATTAATCAAACAAATGCCAATATGCAGCATGTTGTTGAGATTAACAAAGAAGGCTCTCTGGTGCGCACAAGAGCCATAGCAAAGATTATACAGCTCAATCCTGCCATCATCAACGATTATGAAAAACTCCAGGAGCTGTGTAACGATATAGAGGCAGATCAACTTTGTGTTACAGATGATAAAGGCGTTGTGATAGCCGCCGTACCCGATGAGTTAGTGGGGTTCGACCTCAAGGCCCACGACCAGAGCCGGGAATTCCTTAAATGCATAGAACTGCCCGGCGAAGAGATTGTGCAACGCGCGCGCAAAAACGCCTACAATGGGGATGTGGTTCAATATACCGGCGTATCCCGCAAAGACAAAAGGGGAGTCATCCAACTCGGCTTCACCATTCTGCATGAACAAGCCGTGCGGCGAAACACTGCTTTCGCCACCTTAGCCAATACCTTCAAACTGGGGAAAAACGGCCACATCATTGCCTTTAGCGGCGGGGCTCAAATCAGCGGTACAGAGCTCAACTTCAACTCTACAGAACTGCTCTCCCTGCCACTGGACGCCGTATCCGCCACCTCTCAAGGAGACAAAGAATACTATACCTACGTTTTACAAAAAGGGGATATCCGCATTATCGGGCTTCTACCGGTGGAAGAAATCAACAACATCAGCATCAACTCTATCAAACAATTGTTTATCAGCAACATATGGCTCTTCATCGTCATGTTCCTGCTGGTATGGGTATTGTTGCAAAAGCTGGTACTCAATGGGCTGAGCCGTATCAACAACTCCCTGCGGCGCATTTCGGAAGGCTACAAAGACGAGCGCGTCAACGTGCGAGACACCCCGGAGTTTACACGTCTTTCCACCGGCATCAACACCATGGTGGATTCCCTCCAAGCCTATGCAGAACACCGCAGGGAACGCTTGAGACGAGAATTAGCCTTAGCCCGCTCCGTGCAAGAAACCATTCTGCCACACACCTTCCCTGCCTTCCCGGAGCAAACCACGTTCGAGCTTCATGCGGCACGCATCGAGTCAGAGAATGTCGGAGGCGATTTTTACGACTACTTCATGGCAGACAAAGAGCACCTTTGTTTTATGCTGGGAGACGTATCCACCCCGGGCATACCCGGTGCCATGTTCATGATGAGAGCCCTCTCCGTCATTCGCTCTCTTGCCTCTGCCGGGTTATCGCCGGAGGAAGTTATGAGAGAAGCAAACCGGGCCTTGTGTGAAAACAATATCACAAAAACCCGTTTATCGCTCTTCCTGGCACGCCTCAACATCAACAGCGGTGTATTGCGCTTCATCAATGCAGGTACCCCGCAAGCCTTACATGCCGCCACCGGGCAAGGTTTTGAGATGCTGCCCATGCGCTCCGGCACCGTATTGGGCGGTTACAGCAAATCCCTCTACAAAGAGTGTATCATCAAACTGGAGCCGGGGGAACGCATCCTGCTGTACTCCAGAGGCGTGCTTAAAGCCACAAATGCAGCTAAACTCAACTTTGGGGCAGCGGGCTTACAGCAATCCCTGCAAGCGCAAGCCAATAATGTTGCAGAGCTGACCCGCAACATCCAAGTAGCCATCAAAAACTTTACCGGCACCAAAGAACAAAACGAGGATTGTACCCTTTTAGCACTGGAATTTAAGGGGAAATGGCAGCAACGGCAAGAGATTCGCCTCACTTGCGGTACGGTTGAGGACGAAACCAAAGCAGCGGAAATCACAGAACAAGTCTTGGAATCCGTTCTCGCATCTCCGCTGTCCATCCAAGAGCTTACCCGAACCATAACGGACATCATCTGCGCGCTTCCGAAAAACACAGAAATATATTACAAGTTAAGCTGTAACGAAGAAGAAGCGGAAGCATCCATTCGCTACCGCAACGTCAACTTTAATCCGTTTGCCTATTTACCGCAACTGCCCGTAGACCGGCAAGACTACAGCTACAGCGAGAAAGAAGGCACTATTCTCACTCTTTACAAATCTTTGGCATGAACCCACCACCACCACCCGTTATCCCCCCTTCCCCCGGCAAACCCATGCCGCCGGCTCCCCCCGTAGTACCGCCGGCAGCGCAGGTACCGCCACAGACTCCCCCGGATTCGGATGCCACGGCAACACCGCAGGCACAACCACAAAACACCCGCCTGCCCTTGGCCCCGGGCAGCATTGTCGGAGAATACACCATCATCTCCAAACTCGGCAAGGGCGGATTCGGCATCACCTACCGTGCCAAACACACACTTACAGGCACGATGGTGGTGATAAAAGAGCACATCCCCGAGAGCATGGCCATGCGCATGCAAGACGGTGCCTCCGTGGCTCCCATATCCCCGGAAACGGAAGAAAACTTCCGTACCACCATGGCAGAGTTCATGGAAGAAGCGACCATCTTAATGGGCTTAGAGCACCCGGGAATCGTACCCATTCTCACGGCATTCGAAGCGAATGGCACAGCCTATTACGCTATGCCTTTTGTAGAGGGCTCTCCCTTACAAATACCCGAGAAACCCACACTGGATAAAGAAAAAAAAGCCGCTGAAGCCCGCAGAGTCAAGCAACTCCTGCGCGCCATGCTCTTTACCCTCGAATACCTCGAGCAACACAACATCGTACACCGAGACATCAAACCCGAAAACATCCTGGTGAACGAGGAGAACCGCCCCATCTTGCTCGACTTCGGCTCTGCGCGCCAACTCCAACACGGCAAAATCTTTAACAACATCTACACACCGGATTTCTGCGCCCCGGAGCAAAGCACCTCCACCACCGATGTAGAAATGAGCAACCGTATCAGCACGCGTACAGATATTTACTCCTTAGGCGCATGCTTTTACTACCTTATATCGCGGCTGCTCCCCCCGCGTTCGGATATGAGAGTCCATGCTTCGCCGGATCCCTACAAACCACTGGTCGGCAGAAAGGATTTAGAACTGTACTACGAACGCTACATCCTGCAATCCATAGACCGCGCTTTGTGTTTGGACCCCAAAGAACGCTGGCAAGATGCCGCTACATGGCGCATGTGCACAGAATCGGGCATAGTGCCGCCGCCACGCGGATTTGTTTTGCGTATGCGCATCTATCTGGCAACGGCTCTCTTTATCATCATCTTCTTAGGCTCATTAAGCATTTGGGTATGGAGGCAAAAAAACCAAGCAGAGCAAATGTACCTCAACGGCCTAACCTTTACAGAAGGGCTGCTGCACGACTTTAATACGGAATTAGCAGATTTGCCCGGTGCTACAGAACTGCAAAAAAAATTAGGCACGAACCTCAAGAATTATCTCAATTCGATGGAGAGCCTCCCCATTGCAGACGACGAGCGCCTGCAACACTCCATTGCCACAGCTTGGCAAAACTTGGGGTCTGTTTGGGTACAACAAGGCAAACTGGAAGACGCATCGGAATCATACCGCAAGGCGTCCGAATTGCTCGAAGAATTACACGACAACAACCCCAACGATGTTCGCGTTCGCTACGAAATGGCTAAAGTGCTGCAACAGCGTGCAGAAATTGCGCGCCGCCGCAACATGCTGGACGAAGGGCATGCCCTTTGCGAAAAAGCATTACAATACATCCGCCAAGTTTGTGCGGAAGTACCCAATAACCCGGACTACCAATGCAGCTTAGGAGAAACCATAGAAATTGCCACCATGCTTTCGGAAAACCGGGGCGAACTGGAGCAAAGGAAAGAACAGCTCCACGAAATGCTGCGGCTCTACCAAACGCTTGTACAGCAATACCCCAACCACGAGCGCTCCTTGCAGGGATTGGCAAAAGCCCAAATTCGTGTAGCCTCTCACCATATGGATAACAATGACTTTGCCACAGCTTCCGTCCTGTTAGACGAAAGCAAGCAAAACCTCTACACGCTGCGCGACCTACACCCCAACCGATTATCCTTCCAATACTCGCTTTCCTCGGCTCACTATACCATGGGTACCATGTTCAACCGCCTGGCAACCGTGGAGAAATCCGATAAAAGGAAACAACAATTTGAAACATACGCACTGGAAGCGTTTGAGCAGTGCATCCAAATGGCCAGAAGCTTAGAAACCATGGATCGGGACAACGCTAATTACCCGTTCCAGCTGTGCCGCTCTATGTCTCATATTGCAGATATTGCCATGAGAAGAAACGAATTCAACAAAGCAGAGCGTTACAGCAGAGACACGCTCTCGCGCATCAACGCACTGCTTGTTAACGCCCCCAATAACGCAGATTACCAACAGATTCGCGCCGGCGTGCTCCGGAATCTGGCCATGGTACACAGCAAAAAAGAAACGGAAAAAGCCAAGGCAACGGCAGAGTTTACGGAATACCGCCAAATCATCCGCGACCTCCTGCAACAAAGCCCCAACAACCCCATGCTCAAATACATGTATGCAGATGCCCTTGCAGAATCTGCTATCCATGCCAATAACATGGGAGACCGAGAAACCGCCAAACAATGGCTTAAAGAGGCGGAGCTTTACTTAGATAAAAACAGCCCCAACTTCAAACAAAACAACGTTTGGGCCACTAAGCTCAACAGCATTCAGCAAATGCTCAAAGATTTCACCAAGGAAATTGCCGATAAGCAACAACCTAACACGGCACCGTAAGCATTATGCATCTATCTATAATATAACCGAGCAAAGTCTCGGTATAATCACTTAACCCATGTACCGCCCCCCTCGGGGAGCTCACCCCAACCAACAGGTTGGTAGCGGGTAAACGAGGTATTACCCCACAAGGGTATACCCAATGCCTTGTTCCATGTAGCAGACATGCTATTGCCTGTATAGCAGCCAAAGCTACGGCAATCTGCCTGCGGGGTAAAGGCACTTTTGTTCAATTTATCAGCTAAATCCTTTTCGTGCATCCATTGGGTAGAGGCACCAATGATATCGCTGCTGTAATCCAGCATAAAGGCATGCGCATTGGAATGACCGAAGTAGTAAAAGGAATCTATTTTCTCTTTACCACGGCCGGCTTTATTGATAGCAGCATACGCCTCATCCGCCGTATTGACGAAAACCAGCTTCACCTTACGTTTTTGAGCCAGCTCCCGAATCATGGGTATGTATTCCTTGCCATCCTCCTTGCCACGGCTGATGTAGGAGGGACGGTACACAACCCATACAATTTTTGCTTTGGGGTCAGACTTCTGTATCTGGTCGATACGTACCGTTGCACCGCGCACAAAATTGGCCCACCAGTTATCGTGCGCGTTCGGTCCGCGCAGCTTCTCCCAGGACTTGAGTGCCACACCACCGGATAACACAACATCCACCGCAAAGGCACTGCCCCCGCACATACCAAGCAGCACACCGGCCAATAGCAACAAGCTTCTCCCCAACATAAAAAATCGCCTTAATGTTTCTTCCAACCGGGGTTATGGCGCTCTGCCAATTCCTCCACCACTTGCTCGATACGCAACCCTTTAGAGGTAAGAAGTACAATAAGGTGGTAAAGCATATCGGATGCTTCATAAATCAAACGCTCGTTCGTACCGTTACAGGCTTCGATGCAGGCTTCCAAGGCCTCTTCGCCCACCTTTTGCGCCATGCGATTGACACCATCGCGGAACAAGGAAGTGGTGTAAGAGCCCTCCGGCATTTCCTCGTGACGCTTGTTGATGAAATTCTGCAATTCCGTCAAAAAGCTCAGCGCATTGGGCTCATTGGCCTCTCCCCAGCAAGTATCGGCTCCGGTGTGGCACACTGACCCCTGCGGGCGAGCCTGTATCAGCAGTGTATCTGCATCACAATCAAGCTTTACGGATACCATCTCTAAAAAATTACCGCTGGTTTCTCCTTTGGTCCACAAACAACGGCGGCTGCGGCTGTAAAAACAAACACGCCCGGTTGCCAGCGTCTTTTGGTAAGCCTCCTCGTTCATATACCCCAGCATTAGA
>SUVM01000119.1 GCA_015062015.1 Akkermansiaceae bacterium
CGGGCAAGTGGCGCCGCTTGAGAGTGGTGGCCCTGGTGTTGTTAGGGGTGGGCATATGCGTAGGCATGGCCAATTTGAGCTACCGTAGCCCTTATGTTGTGCCGGGGATTTCCCCGCAGCCCGATACCTCGTTTATGGGGCGCAGGCAGCAAATGCGCCTGCCGGCAGAGCAGGCAGAGGTGGCGTTTATCTTTATCGGCGGCTTCGGCGATGTGTTTACGGCCAATTTTCGCTGTGTGTACGAGGGAACGCCTCTTTTGCCGTGCACGGGGCGGCAACTGCGCGCCTGCTATGCTTGGGATGGCGGGCAAGGCCACTTGTTGCGGCATGATACCGGGCTGATTCAGCAGGATGTACGCGCATTTTTACAAGTCAACCCCGGGGCGGATTTGGTGTTTGTGGGGCATAGCTACGGTGGCTCTGCCATTATGGATGTGGTGCGTAGCCTGCAGCCCGGCTCTTATGGCAAAATAGTTGTTGCCACCTTGGATCCCGTTAGCAGCCGCGCGCGCTCCAAACCACGCGCGCGTGCAGAAGGGGTGTTGTATTGGGTTAATGCCTATTGTGCGCCGTACCGCTCTCCCATGGATGCCGCGGCTAAAGTAGGCGGCCCGTGGCGGCATTGCGATGCGGCAGATGCCAACCTGTGTTTCAGCGGTAAAGAGAAAGATAGCGAGGGGAAGCGGTACAGGCACTCACGCCCGCAGTCTTTGTTTGCAGATACCCCTGCCGGCGGCGGGGAATCTGCCCGTGCCTTGTTGTTTGCCGCATGCCGTCGTTTAGAAATAGGAGCCACCCCACAGCCATGAGTACAAGACCATGCACAGCCGGGCGCCACTTGCGGCGCAAAATTGTTGGTGCCGTTTGGGCGGCAGTTGCCCTTGCCGGGTTGCCGGGCTGCCAACAGCAGTTTGTTGCCCCCGGGGTCTACCCCGAGCCCGAAACGGATTTTATTAGCCGCCGCCTCCAAATGCGGCTCCCGCAGGAAAAAGCGGATGTGGCTTTCATCTTTATCGGCGGTTTTGCAGAGCAGGTGCTCACGCATTTTCTCTCTGTGTACGAGTCTACCCCCGTATTGCCTGTGCCCGGCAAACAGGTGCGCGCCTGCTACGCATGGGATGGCGCGCGCGGCTGCCTGCTGTTCCATAGCACAAGTCTGATTCGCGAGGATATCGAGCAATTTTTGAAGCTCAACCCCGGGGCGGATTTAGTGTTGGTGGGGCATAGCTATGGCGGGGCGGCCGTCATGGATGTGTTGCGCCATCTTAAAACTAAGCCCGGCCGCGTGGTTGCAGTCACCCTGGATGCCGTGAGCTGCCGGGAGCGCTCTTTCCCCCGAGAGCGTGCTGCCGGGGTGGATTATTGGGCCAACGTGTATTGCAGCCCCTACCGCCACCCCAAAGATTTGGCCGCTATGGTGGGCGGGCAATGGGCAGAGTGCCCGCAGGCAGATGTTAACCTGTGCTTCAGCGGTAAAGAGCGCGATTCTAAGGACCGCCGCTACCAACACGCCCGCCCGGATTCCCTTTTTACGGATTATAATGCCGCTGCCGGGGCATCCGCATATCAATTGATGCTCGATGCCTGCCAACGCCTCAAGATAGGATGCCACACCCCATGCCGCAAGAAGTAATGCCCCCGCCTTGGGTGCGTTTGCAAAACAACGCACGCCGCTTAGCCTCCCTCTCCTCGCTGTGTTTGGGAGAGGTGCACCCCAGTGCCGTTGTTCATGGCGTGTTAGAGCTGGGTGAGGGCTCCGTTATTAAGCCCGGTACCGTGATAGAGGGGCAGGTGCGCATCGGTAAAAATTGCAGTATTGGCCCCAATGCTTATTTGCGCGGCTCTGTTTCCATTGGGGATGATTGCGTGGTGGGTAATGCCGTAGAGCTTAAAAACTGCATCTTGGGTAACGCGGTTTTTGTGGCTCACCTCACCTATATCGGTGACTCTGTGTTGGAGGACGACATTAATGTGGGCGGTGGGTGCATTTTTAGCAATTTTCGGCACGATGCCGGCGAAATCCGCATGCCTTACGGCGGTAAATTAGTGGCTACCGGCTGCCATAAATTGGGGTGTTATGTGGGCTCTCATGCCCGCATCGGTTGCAAATGCGTGGTCTTACCCGGGCGCGTTATACCACCCTATACGCAAACCTACCCCGGCACGGTCTACCGTGGCTCCGTACCCGCCACTTGATGAAAATGCGGCTTGTCTTCGGGTGGCTCTCCTATACAGGGAACCGGCAAAATGAAAAATTCAAAATTTTCCTATGCAAGTGAGGCAAAATATGGTATAGTAGCGGTACATGAAGCAAACGGACATCATATGTAAAGCCACCACCGACACCTTTTTGCGTTTCGGTGTGGTGTTGTTGGCCTTATTGGGTTTTGCCATTTATTTTGTGTACGATGCAACGGTAGGGTATTATAAAAAGAATGAGGTATATTGCTCGTACAAAGCTTTTGCCGAGCTGGGGGAACAAGCCACCAAAGAAACCAATGCCGCCGCGTGGAAAGCTGCGCGAGAAAGTACCCCCTTGCTGCCCACCCAACAGGTGGATGGCCGCCCGGCCATGCAGGTGGGCGGTGTGTGGCTCCCCTTGCCTGTGGGTTGCCCCGCTGCTGCCTCTTGCCCGCAGGAAACGCTGGACCTCCAAGCCATGAAAACCGCGTGGTTTCAGTGTTGGACCGCTTATACCGGGCGTGTCGGCATGCCGCAGGAGCCCGGTGAAAAGGGGATGGATGCCCAAACGATTTTTCACCAATGGGTTGCTGCTGCCGGCGCGTTTTCCCTTTTTGCCTTGGGTATGTATTTTGTGTTGCGTACGGCCCGGCGAGAGCTCGCATTGCGGGGGCAGGAGGTAACGGCTGCCGGCATGCGTTTTGCCGTGGCGGATATCGAGTGTATAGACCTGCGCCAATGGGGGCCGGGGTTCAAAGGTGTAGCGTATTTCACCGTAAAGGGTAAAAAAGTGCGGGTGGATGGCATGACTTACGGTGGTTTTAACAAAGAGAAAGGCGAGCCGGCAGAGCAATTCATGCAAGCCGTGTTAGCCTCTTATAACGGAGACATCATTGAATACGAACAGACAGAAACGCCCGGCAGAGATGCTGCCGGAGCAACCGGGGCCTAATGCCTGCGGGGCTACCCGCCTACGGCAGTTGTTGGGCAGAACGGTGAGGGGGCTGTGCTCTCGCCGTTTCGTGCTGGTGTGCCTTGCTGCCTGTTTGTTGGCAGAGCTGGGCGTGCTGGGCTATGGCTTGGCGCAGCGCAGTAACCGTGGCGTTTCTGCAGCGCAATATCAACAGCTTTTGGAGAGCAACCGCCTGCTGGACCAAGCCCGCCGTGAGGCAGAGCTTCGCGCTGCCGAGTTGGATAGCGCCTTGGTGCAGGCCTTGGATTTAGCGGGCTCGGGCTTTAGCGGCTCGGCCGGCCTTGGGGGTGCCGCTGCCCCGGTAAGCACCGCTACTCCCGTGCAGAACCCCGCTACCGTGGACCACAATGCCCCGCCGCCTTTGCGCCCCGCAGATGTGGATATGCTCGTTTTTCAGGAAACCGGCGTGGTCATAGACCGCGCCCCGGAGACGGACCCCACCGCACAGGCGGCAGATTCTTTGCCCCCGGAGCAACAGCAGCTGCGCACCGAAGATGCGCAGGATGTGGACCGCCTGATACGCCAAGGCATTGCCGCCTTGGTGCAGGGGGATATGCGCCGCTGCATCCTGAGTTTCGAGGAGGCTTCTCAACTGGCCCCCAATCACCCTGCCATGCTGTACTACTACGGCATGGCGTACGATAAATTGCTTAATCCCACCAAGGCGCGCGAGTATTACACCCGCGTCTTTAATATGCGTAGCGAGGCCGGCACCTATTTCGAGCGTGCCTCTCGCCGCCTCAAGCACGGGTTTGACCAACCCTCAGACCTGCGTGGTAAAATCTCCTTTGGCCCCTATACGCACAGCCACACCACGGACCCGGAGTCCGGGGAGCGCGTCAGCATGCGTTTGCCCATCCTCGTGGCACCGGATTGTGAGCTCTCCCCGCAGGATATTTTTATCCACATCCAATTCTTTGTGTTGGTTAATGACCGCACCATCCGATACTCCCCGGTGGACCCTACCGTGATGTGGGAGAACGAAACGCAGGATTGGAGCGATAACGAGGAGAACATCCTGATTGCTTACAACCTGCCGCCCCTTACCCGCGAAGAGAAAGACGCCTACGGCGATATGGTTTACTACGGCTTTACCGCCAAATTCTTCTATAAAGGCGAGCCCATAGATTGCCTTAGCAGCCCCAGTGCCCTCATTTTGCACGAGCAGCTCATCAACGCCCGCCAAGCCCGTGTGCGCCAAAGTGCCCCCGCCTCCCTGCTGCCCGATGATGGCTTAGCCCCCCCTGCCGAGTACGAGGCCGCCACCCCCGCAGCCCCGGCAGAGCCCGCCGCAACGCCTACAGACGAAACCGCTACGCCCTTCTCTCAATTCATAGAAGAGCTAGACCCCTCCACCCCCGAAACAGAACAATAAGCACGCCCATGGATAAACCGGATTTTAACCATCTCCCGACTCGCTTAGGCGTATATACCCTGACACGCCACATCGGCACCATGCCGGCCACAGAGCTGTACTTGGCCACACAAAGCCATGTGGAGCGCGGGGTGATTGTAGAGGTGTTGCGCCCGGAGCACTCCGGCCCGGAGGTAGAGTCCTTTTTAGCCACAGGCCGCGCCAAGGTGGCGGCTCGTTTGCCGCATGTGTGCCAAGTGTTCGAGTCTATGGTATCCGGGGATATTTGGTACCTTACCCAAGAGCTGCCCAAAGGCAAAAGCCTGGCGCGGGTGCAGCAAGAGGCGCGCTTTTTATCGCCCACGCAGGTGTGCAGCGTTATAGAGGCAGCGGCTGCCTTGTACATGGCCGGGGCAGAGGCCGGCGTGGCCGTTGGTGGGTTGATGCCCTTTGCCATTTACCTGCGCGGTGAGCATATGGTAGAGTTTCTCTCTCCGGTTATGCACGGTGAGCATACGGAATCTTTGCAGATAGAGCAAATGGATACCTTGGCTGCCACCTTGCAGCCCTTGTTGCCCACCGGCGGTGTGCCCGGGCAAAGCCGTGTGGCCACTTTGGTGGATTGGCTGGCTCATGGGTACGAGGGCAGCCGCTTAGATTGGCCTACCTTAGCCAATACCGCCGCCACGGTGAGAGAGCAATTGGCCCCCACCCTCAAACGAGAGCACGTTGCAGGCCTCTCCGGCAAAACGCGTGGCTCTTTTATGCGCCAATTTAAGCGCAACCGCCGCAAAGTGGTCAGAACCTGCATTTATGCCGGTGTGGCATTGGCTGTGTTGGTGGCTTGTTTTGTGGCGGGCATGTTGTGCGCGCCCTCTACCGTACCCAAGTTGCCGGCTAACAATGGTACCTCCGTTGCCTGCAAGGCAGATGCCGGCACCGTGTATGTGGCCACCGCCCCGGTCAGCTTAAAAGATTATAACCACTTCCTGGCCGTTATTCACGATGAGTCTCAAATTTCTGTGGATGCCCTGCGCCACCTGACGCGCGGCGTGCCCGTAGAACATGTCTCCTTCAAACCCGCAGATTGGGATGCCCAGTGGGAAGCCGCAAAACGAGACGGCAAGTACCGCGGCCAACAGCTCACCCCGGAATCGCCCGTGCGCGGCGTTTGCTATTGGGATGCCTTGGTGTACGCCAGATTCCGCCATGCAGAGCTGCCCGATGCCGCTTTGCTGCAAACTGCCCGCAACGCCTGCGACAGCCCCGCAACCGTTGCAGAATGGACCACAGATGAATATGCCGGCACAGAGCTTTATAAGAGCGGCCGCGTTTTGTTGCCCGCCGGCAAAAACGCTTACCCCCTGATAGCCCCCGATGCCGCTACCCGTAACCCGGACTACGGCTTCCGCTTGGTTTACCCCACACCTTCCGCCCCTAAATCTTAACCCCCCCCCCCCCCCCCC
>SUVM01000003.1 GCA_015062015.1 Akkermansiaceae bacterium
GAGAGTACGGCATCCACCTTGAGGGTGCCTTGTGCTGTTTCTGTGGTGGTTACTTGGGTGTCTGTGAGGTTGAGGTAGGAGATTTTTTCGAGCCGGGGTGCGTAGTATTCCAAAACATCGATGGGCTGCACCGTGTGTGGGGTTGCCGTGGCATCCGTCGTGTTGGTAGAGGCGGCTGCGGATGGCTCTGTTGCTGTGTTTTGCTCGCCTTGTTGGGTGCCTTGGGGAGCTGTTGCTGCGTCTGCGCCGGCGGAGTCTGTTTTGTCACAAGAGGCCAGCATGGATGCCGCAAGTGAGGTAAGGGCAAGGTGAATCAGTTGCTGTTTCATAGCGATGTTCCGGGGTGTGTCTCTGCGCGGGGGGGGATTTGGCGTAGGGGTATTTTGCCTTATTTTGAAAGAGTTGTCAAGCTTCGGTTTGATATTGCAGCGGCGGGGCTTATTGTTTTTTTGTCTTACGGAAACTCCAGTCAGAAATGGCAGGTATGGAGGGGAACTCTACCGTGCCGAGACGGGCGCGCAGCAGGAACCACAATTTACGGAAGTTGTTGACGCTGTAGCGGCGCTCAAAGATGCGGTACTCGTCGTCTTGCATTTTGTTGAGGATGTTGTGGTAGATGAGGCTCATGGCCTGCGCGGGGATGAGGGCGTTGCGGTCTTCCACCGGCAGTTTTTGGTAGTGCTCTTCGGCTTCTCCGAAGAACTTTTCGGCCAGTGCGGCTTCGTATGCCAGCAGTTGGCGCACGCGATAGTTGTAGCGTTGGTTGCGAATGTCGTCGTGTGTGACGCCAAAGAGCTCCATATCCGCTTTCGGGAGGTAAAATCTGCCGTATTTGCGGCAGTCATCGGCTACGTCTCGGAGGATGTTAACAAGTTGCAGGGCGTAGCCCAAGGCAATGGCATATTGCCGCGCCCGGTCCGATGCCCCCATCACCTTGGCACTGGTTATGCCCACGCAAGAGGCCACTTTGTATGCGTAGGCCAGTAGGCCTTCTCGGGTTTCGGGCTGCACCGGCGATATGTCGCTGCGGCAGCCGTCTATCAGCTCCAACATCGGGGCGGGATCCAACTGTAATTTGGCGATAAGTTGCGCTACTTCGGTTTCGATGCCGGGTTGGGGCTCGGTTTGGGCGGTCACTATGTCTGCCCAACGGTTAAGGGCGCAGTGGCGCTCCTCGGCACTCATGCCCGGTTCGTCCACAATGTCATCCACAATGCGGCAAAAGGCATAGAATTGTGCCATTTGCATACGTTTTTCGGGGGGCAAATCCAGCAGGGTGAAAGCGAGGTTGGATTTGGCGTTTTTGGTGATGGTATCTGCTTCGGACATGGTGGTGAGGAGAAGGCGGCAGGTTGTTGCGGGAAAGGCGGTTTTTAATCAATAGTACCCCAGTGGTTGGTGAATGGCCAGAGGGTGAAGACGGCCGGGCCGAGTACGTTGAATTGATGCACGGTACCCCAGTAGCGAGAATCTTGCGAGTCGCCGGTGTTATCGCCTAAGGCGGCATATTCTCTTACATTAGGGTTATCGGGGGCGTTGCTGAGGTGGAGCGTTGGTTTGACTAAGCTGAATGCGAGTTTACTATACCCATGGAGCGCCGCAATGTCGATGAACGGGTCGCCGGTGGGTTTGGGGTTATCCGGGTAATGGTAGCCTTTGTCGTCGTAGGGGGCTTCGCCTTTTGCAACGCGGGTGATGGTGGCTTCTTGGGCAGGGGCTCCGTTGACGATGAGCTGCGGGGATTGGATTTCGAGCGTATCACCGGGGATGCCGCAGAGGCGTTTAATGTAGTGGCTGGCGTTGCTTTGGTCCGGCATTTCGGGGGCCATGTTGGTGTTGATGCCACGCGTGTCGAACACGAAAGTTTCTCCGCGCTCGGGTTTGCGGAAGTGGTAGGCCATGCGGTTAACAATTACCATATCGCCGGCATCGATACGGGCGCAAATGAGTTTCTCGCCGGGTTGGAGTACTCTGCCCAATTTACCGTGTTTTTTGAGGTATCTTGTCAGTTCTCCGCGCGCACAGGGGATGGTAACGGTGGTGCCATCCGTAAAGCGGATGACGGAGCGTGTGAAAATCATGAGGTACGGCTCCTGTTTAATATCGTACTCTCCTTTTGGAGTGAGTGCGATGGCTTTGGGGCTGTCGATGGTGATGTCTACATACGAGCTGCCGAGGGTGATGGCATCCATCCACCGCTTGGGGGCAGAGGGGATTTGCCCGTCCTCTAACGGGTGGATGATGATGCCGTTGAGAGACGGCTGCATGGAGCCGGTGGGGATGCGGAAGGGTTGGAAGTAGTATGTGCGGATGCCTAAAAAGACAACCATGATGACGAAAAAGGATTCTACGAGCTCCAGCCCGCTGTTGCGTTGAAAGCCCTGAAGCCCCTCACCCATGCTTTTGGCTTTATCGGTAAGCTTTTTGATTTGTTCTTTATCCCATACCAACAAGGCGGCTTTAAGCTCTTCTACTAAGTGGGTTATTTGCTCTGCGCGCTCGGTGGTTAAGGATTTTTTGTTGTAGTTGTAATAACGTTGCAAGGCGGCGCGTGCCTCGTTACCACGGCGGCGCCAGCCGGGGGTAAACCAAGCCAAAATGGAATCTGCGATAAAGTTGAGAGGCTTCAGTAGATAATACATGCTGCATGTATTTTACTACATCTGCCGCGAATGAAAAGCACAAAATCCGCCATAGAACGCGATTTTGGCTGTATTAATTGAATTTGAAGTCGGCAAAGAGAATGAGTGCCAGCATGACGAGGGCTGCCGCTAAGCGATACCAGCCGAAAATGGCCAAGCTGTGCCTGTTGAGGTAGCCTACCATCCACTTGACGGCGATGACGGAGCTGAGCCATGCAGTAAAGGTACCAACAATAATGGGCCACCAGCCGAATGCTGCCACCATTTCGCCGCCGTGTTTGCAGGCATCGTACACGGTGGCCCCGCCTAATGTGATGAGACCGAGCAGGAAGCTGAACTCTACTGCTGCGGCTATGCTTAAGCCGGTGCAAAGACCGCCCAGCATGGTCATAAGGCTGCGGCTTACACCCGGGCACATGGCAATACATTGCATCAGCCCCACCGTGAGGGCATTTTTGTAGGTGAGCTCCTCTAATGCTTTGCCTTGCCCTTTGATGCCTTTTTTCTTTTGAGCGCGTACATAGAGAAGAATAACGAGTCCGCCTAATGCCCAAGTGAGGGTGACAACGGGTGCATCAAAGAGGTAGTGTTTGATGAGGTCGTCAAAAATCAGCCCCAATACCACTGCCGGGATGAATGCGATGAGCATGTTGAGCAGCAGGCGCAGCCCGTTGGGCAGGGGGTGTTGCGCGCGCTCTTTGTCTGCCAACCATGTAAGGGAGTCTTTGGCCATGCCTTTAACACGCTGAAAGTAGATACCCAGCACCGCGAGAATTGCTCCGCTTTGAATGCAAATATCGAACGCCTTTTGTGCATCAGTGTTTTGCATGCCCAGCAGGAAACGCGTGATGATGAGGTGCCCGGTCGAGCTCACCGGCAGGTATTCCGTTAACCCTTCGACTATTCCCAGTATGATGGCATCAAATATTTGCATGGCGGGCATCTCTGTACCTTATTTTGTTAAAAAGGTCAATCATAAAACGCAAAATATGACATTTGCCGCCCAAAAGTAAAAAAAATGATTGAACAAGCAGCCCAAATATGGTAAAGATAGTCCCAGTATAGAGTATACCGCCTCCTTTCTCCGTTTATGAAAATCGCCTTCAAAAAAGCTGCTGCCGGTTTTACCTTGGTGGAACTGTTGGTAGTGATTGCTATTATCGGTATTTTAATGTCCTTGGGTGCCAATGTATTGCAGGACCCGGGGCGCTCTAAGAACGTGACTGCCGGTGTGCAGGTGTTGCAGAATATGATTCAGGAGGCTCGCGCCACTGCCATTGGTAACGATACTTGTGCGCGTGTTGTGATTGCTTGTGATGAGGCGGATGATTCTCCCGATTCGTTCCACCTGCGTTATATGACCGTGCAGGTGTATAAGCGAGACGAAAATGAAAACAAAGAGTACGACGGCACGGATACCGAGCGTGTGGGTGAGTGGAAATCCACCTCCAGCGGTACCTTCCTGCCGGCGGATGTGTTTTTCTCCCCCACATACAGCACGCAGTTGCAGTGGGAGGGCGGCAGCGATGTGCCCCTGGAGCAAACGCAAACTCGTTTGGCCGGCTATGGCGAGGCCGATGTGTATTACATAGAGTTTGATGAAAAAGGGCGTTTTGTGACACCGGACACAAAGCCCGGCGAGCCGGCGCGTGCACGCCGTTTGGTGCTCATTTGCGGTTATCGAGACAATGGCAGTGGCTCCGTAGATGGTGTGTTGCCGTCCGAGACGGATCCGGAGCACGGAAACCGCCCCAAGGAGGCCGGCGGTATCGTGTTGTGGCCTTCCGGCAACATCAGCCCCATGAAAACCGCTGCGCAGGTGTATGATGAAGAGTTGTTCAAATCCTCCGGCTCGTCTCGCAAAAAGGCTTCTTCCAAAAAGAATAAACAGCAGAAGAAAGGCGGCAAATCCGGCAAAAAAAAGGATAACAGCAAAAAATAACCAGCCGCTTCTCGTTATTCGCGGAGCATTTTCTCTACTATTATGAAATACCGTAACAATAAACGTTGCCTTTTTGGCTTCACGTTAATGGAGACCCTTTTGGCACTTGCATTGGTGTCTACCTTAGTGTCTATCTTCTTAGTTGTGTTTGTGCCGGCGCGCGGCATGGTGCAGTCTGCCTTGGCTAAGCAGGATACGGACCGCCTGGTCGGTGTGTTGCGTGGGGAGTTCAAAACGATTCGCAACGACGAGCGCACCACCGGCAAGTCCTCCGCAACCAAATATGCCTCTGCGTTTGATAAGGCTTTTTATTGGATTAAGAAAACCGGTAAACCGGAATCTGCCATTTTGATTTATTCTTACCGCGAGGATTTGTCTCAGAAGCCGCGTAAAGATGGCACCCGCAAACCCATCCCCGCCTATGAGAGCATACCCGGTGAGACCTCTCACCTTATCACCATTGCCTGCCCTGTGGATGACCCCATCCACGAGGATGAGCTGCGAGATGCCGTGGGCCCGGTGTATTTGGTGCGTTTGACTATGCAGGAGTACAAGGGCGACAAGTGGGAGCGCGTCTCCAAGCCCGGCGACATTGCAGGAGCCGGCTCCCCGGCAGAATATTTGGCTAAGTGCGACAAGAACCCGGCCGGCGGAGCGGCACTGTTGTTTGTGGCGGATTTCTTCCTCTTGCAGTCTTCGGATGCCCGGCTTCTGGCGGGCAAAAAATGGTCCGACATGGGTAAGCCTATTTTCTCTGCCAACATGTCTGTTTCTAACAATTGATAAGATTATTCTGAGCTGATAATAGCAAATACATATATGAAACCGGCCCGAAAGATTGTGCGTAAAGGCTTCACGCTGGTGGAGCTGTTGGTAGCTATGGCAATTACGGCTATCATCGTTGGCGTGATATTAAAGTTAACTATCACCGGTGTATCCCTGTGGAAGTCCGTTAATGACGATGTTACAACCGCTTCTTCCGCCCGTATAGCCTTGCAGACGTTGGCATCGGATTTGGAGTCGTACCAAATGAAATCCGGCCCCAATGAGTACGAGTGGTTTGTGGCATGCAAGGATTCCGATGCCGAGAAGGCTGTTTCTAAGGGTAAGAAGAAGAATAGACAAAAGCCCGAGGCCTTAGCCTATGTGCCCGAGTCGTCTCGCGTGGTTTTCTTCTCTTGCGCACCGGACCGCAACCCTGCCGTATCCAGCGACCCGGTTTCCCGCAAAGGCTACCGTGTGGATTTGTCCACCTCTCAAGATGCAAACGACGAGCCCTACCGTGGCGATGTGAGCGTGATTGGTTATCGTTTGGAGTATAAGGATCACATCCTCAACAAATCTGCCAGCGATGAGGCAGAGGGCGTGTTCCCCGTATTTGCATTGTATCGCCATGTGGTATCCCCCAGCCGTACATACGAGAAGGCCATGTTGCAGGAGAACCTGTACCGTGCATTCTTGCAGTTGGCCGACGATGCCGAGCAGGACATCATCTGCGATAACGTGGTGGAGATGAACTTGTCCGTTAACATTGAGTACATGGAATCCGAACCCAAGAAAGGCAAACAGGCCCAGAAGCGCTTGGAAACGGTTACGGTCATCACCACCTCCGGCGGTGCTAAAGATGACGATAAGAAACGCGCCTCGTTTAAGGAGAACGAAGTGAAGGTGAAAGGTAATGATGTGTTGGCGAACGGTAAGGTATATGCCGGCGGGCGCATCGTTTCCGCCAACATCTCCGTAACCGTGCTCACGGAAGAGGGTGTGGCACTGGTGGAGAATATGCGTAAAGGCTTGGTGCCCATTCCCCCGCCTCCGGTTGAGTTCTTTGCCCGTTACTCTCGCCAGTTCTCCACCTCTGTGGCTTTGCCGCGCCCGTTCTGATTCGCGTTATGATGGATTTTGGTATGCAACAGCAGGATGCGGCAGCATTGTTGCCGCAAAGTATCCGCCTCTGGTGCGACCCCATTGCCCGTGGTGGTTATGAAAACATGGCTGCGGACGAGCTGCTGAGCCGCCGCCCCGAGGCGTGGCTGCGTATATACGGTTGGGCACGCCCGGCTGTGAGCTTTGGCTATTTCGATTCCACGCCCGTGGCGGCCGCCATTTTTCCGGGCGAGGGGATTGAGTACATCCGGCGTTGGACCGGTGGCGGCATAGTGGACCACCGCAAGGGCTACACTTATACCGTTACCTTGCCGGCGCGGGACGGCATCATTTATCCCCCGGCAGATAAGTTGTATAAGTGGATACATGGGGCTTTGGCACAAGCCTTACAGCAATGCGGTGTAGAATGCACCTTGTTGGTGGAAGATGCGCCGGATGGTGGCCGCGCCTGTTGGGCAAGCCCCGTGGCAAGCGATATTGTGGACCCCGCCGGTAACAAATTGGCCGGTGCAGGCCAGCGCCGCTATAGGGGGGCAGTATTGCACCAGGGCTTAATACAGGAGTGCGAGCCAAGTGCCGGTTGGCCCCGGTTGTTAGCGCAGTATTTGGCTCCGCAAGTGGAAATAGTGCAGGGCGAGGAGCCCTACCCCGGCTTTGCGGATGAGTTGCAGGAGCTGTGCCGCAGCAAGTATTGCACCGAGGCATGGAATGACGAAACCCGAGGCCGCAGAAAGCCCGGCCACTCATGAGCGAACGCTCCAAAGAGTACCGCCGTAATGTGGCAGCCGTTATTGTGGATGCTGCGGGGCGTGTCTTGCTGGGGCGTAAGAGCGATTCGTCTCGCTTTTGGCATTTTCCGCAAGGAGGTGTTGGTCATAAAGAAACTTTTGAGCAGGCTTTGTGGCGCGAGCTTCGGGAGGAAACCGGTTTGACCCCCGAGCACCTGCAAATCGTTGCCCGTGTAGGCGGGTTGCGCTACCAATACCGCAAAAAAAACAAAAAAAGCAAAGTGTGGGCAGGGCAGCAGCAAACATATTTTTTGTTACGCTGTACCGGGGCGCATGTTGTTGCAGATGCCGGGCATTCTGCAGAGTTTGCCAAGTTGGAGTGGCTGCCGTGGCGCACGCTTTCACCGCATATGTTTGTATCTTTTAAGCGCGAGGTGGCGCAAGAGGTATTGGCTGCGTTTTTCCCGCCCGATGTGCGGGATTTGGAAGCCTATTGGCAGCAATTGAATGCCTTGAGCCGCTACGAGTTTGGCCCGGATAGTATGTTGGCTGCATACGCGCCGGAGGATCGCTCTCTTTTTTTGGGCACTAAAGAAGAAGCCCGAGCCGCTATGGAAGATTTGCGGCACCGGGTACGCGCGGTGCAGCGGCAATGGGAAAGCATGGCACACCCGCCCCGCATGTTGGTGGTGATACACGATGCTGCCCCCACCCCCGGCAAAAGAAGCATCAATTGCCTGCGTCATGCCGCGGATTTGCCGGATCCGCTACATGTGCAGGTATGTAGTCCCTTTGTATCTGCCGCTTTGCCGCAAGATGCGCTTGCGCCCGTTACGTTCCCACTCCCCCGAGCTTCGGAGTGCTTGTTGACGGCACATTCCCCCTATCGTGCCGTTCTTACCGATACCGCGATGCACGACGCTATTGCCGATAACGAGCAACGCTTGCTTGAGCAGCAGGTGTGCCTCTTAAAATTGTATTTGCATATCTCGCCCGAGCAATTCTTCAAAACCTGCCCCACAGCCCCGCCCGCTGCCTATGAAAACCATACCTCTGCCGCAGAATGCTTCTTGCGGCGCACAGCGCAGGTAGTGCCCTGGTTTATTATCCCCGCAGAAAAAAAGTGGTACCGAGATTTTGTTATTGCCACACTTTTGACGACAATGGCAGAAAATGCGACCACCGAAGCACTTTCTCGGTGAAAAATGGGGCATTTGCCCGCCGATATCGAAAAATTGGCTCGCCAACGCGGACTCGGAGTGGTATAGTGGCTTCATGAAAAGAACTCTGGTAAAACATGCGCTGGCAAGTGAGGCCGCGCAGGATTCTATTCTTGTTGAAGGGTGGGTGCGTACCCGCCGGGATTCTAAGGCTTTCTCCTTTTTGGAAATCAATGACGGCACCTCTCTGGCATCCATTCAAGTTATTGCAGATGCCGGTATCCCCGGTTACGAAAATATCGGTAAAATGTCCACCGGGGCTTCTGTTTCCGTTGTAGGCCGCTTGGTAGAGAGCCCCGGCAAGCAGAAGTGGGAAATACAAGCCACAGAGTTGCGTCTGGTCGGCACATCGCCGGAAAGTTATCCCCTGCAGAAAAAGGGCCACTCCCCGGAGTTTTTGCGCACAATCGCCCATTTGCGCCCGCGTACCAACCTGTTCGGCGCTGTCTTCCGTACGCGTTCTCGTATAGCGGCTGCCGTGCATCAATTCTTTACGGAGCGTGATTTTGTGTGGGTGCATACCCCCATCATTACCGCGTCGGACTGCGAAGGTGCCGGCGAGATGTTCCACGTCACCACGCTAGATCCTTTGGCGGACAACAAGAGCTACGATAAGGATTTCTTTGGTAAAGCTGCCAGTTTGACCGTATCCGGCCAGTTGGAGGGAGAAACCTTTGCCTGCGCCCTTAGTAATATTTATACGTTCGGCCCCACTTTCCGTGCAGAAAACAGCAATACCACCCGACACGCAGCAGAGTTTTGGATGATTGAGCCCGAAATCGCCTTCTGCGATATTTTCGGCGATATGGATGTGGCAGAATCTTTCATCAAGCACATTGCCGACACCATGTTGGCCGATACCTCCGGCGATTTCGATTTCTTCTGCAAGTTTGTTGATAAAGGCCTGCGTGCCCGCTTGGAGGAAGTCAGCCAAAAGCCCTTCATCCGTTGCTCGTATACAGAGGCCATAGAGATTATGCTGGCCAGTGGAGAGAAGTTTGAGTATCCGCCCTATTGGGGGATGGATTTGCAGAGCGAGCACGAGCGCTTCCTGACAGAACGCCACTTCAAGAGCCCTGTTATCGTTTACAACTATCCCAAGGAAATTAAGCCTTTCTACATGCGCCTTAATGATGATGGCAAAACTGTAACCGCTATGGATGTGCTGGTACCCGGTATCGGCGAAATTATCGGCGGTAGCCAACGTGAGGAGCGCTTGGACGTGCTCGAGGGCAACATCGCCCGCTTGGGTATGGATGCCGAGGCCTATTACTGGTACAACGACCTCCGCCGCTATGGTACCGTGCCGCATGCCGGTTTTGGTGTCGGGTTCGAGCGTCTTATCATGTTTGTAACCGGCGTACAGAACATACGCGACGTGTTGCCCTACCCGCGTACCCCCCGTAACTGTGAATTCTGATTCCCGATACGCAGTTTTAGCTTGTCATGTAATTCTTTTAATGCTAAATTAATCTCGTAACGTTATGAATATCCAACCGAAATTCACACCTGTGCTCGACCCGGACTTCGTAGCTCCGGTACTTTGGAACAAGGCCTATGAGGAGAAGGTAGCCGCTACCCCCGATTCTCATGCCATTGATATTGCTCTTACCCGTATCGACGGAACCTGCTTCCGTTGGAGCGGTAAAGTGTTGCCCTCTTCCGAGGAGAACGACGCTCTGAACAATCAGTACATTGAGCGTATTGTTAAGTTCTTGCTTTGGATGAAAGGCGGCTGCACCATTATGGTTGCCGGTGATGACAAGATTGCCGATATGCTGGCTGCAACATACTGTGCCGGGGGTGCCCGCGAGTTCGACTGGGATTTCATCGGTAAAAAGATTTACGACCGTCCCATCGAGGTGGTGAAGGTAGCCTGCGCTTGCGAACTGCCCGCAGAAAACTCTACCTCCGTTTCTCTGGGGCGCAATCTGGACGGCTACCGCATCGGTTTCGACCTCGGCGGTTCGGACCGCAAGTGCGCCGCCGTAATCAACGGCGAGGTAGTGTACTCCGAAGAAGTGGTGTGGGACCCCTACCACCAGACGGACCCCAACTACCAGGTAGAGGGTGTGCACGACTCCTTGGAGCGTGCTGCTAAGCACTTGCCGCAGGTAGATGCCATCGGCGGTTCCGCTGCCGGTGTGTATGTGAACAGCGAGCCCCGCGTCGGCTCTCTTTTCCGTGGCATTGCTCAGGATGATTTTGTGAACGTCATTCGCCCCATGTTCAAGAACCTCAAGGACCGCTGGAGCAAGATTCAGGGCAAAGAGGTACCGTTTGAGGTGGTGAACGACGGCGAGGTAACGGCTCTTGCCGGTGCCATGGGCATGAACGATGATGCCGTGCTCGGCATTGCCATGGGTACCTCTCTGGCTGCCGGTTATGTGGACCCCGAGGGGCATATCATGCCTTGGCTCAACGAGCTTGCTTTCGTACCCGTTGACTATCAGCAGGACGGCGGCGTAGACGAATGGTCCCGCGATAAAGGTGTGGGTGCCATGTATTTCTCCCAGCAGGCTGTGGCTCGTTTGGCTCCGCGTGCCGGTTTCGAGTTCGGTGCCATGCCGTACCCGGAGCAGCTTAAAAAGGTGCAAGCCGCTATGGCAGAGGGAGACGAGCGCGCCCGCAAGATATACGAGACAATCGGCGTAGAGTTTGGTTACACCATTGCCTATTTCTCCAAATTCTATGCACTGCGCAATCTGCTCTTCCTGGGGCGTGTTGCTACCGGCGAAGGCGGGCAAATCATCATCGACAAGGCTAACGAGGTGCTTGCCTCCGAGTTCCCCGAGCTGGCCATCACGCTTTGCGTGCCCGATGAAAAGACGAAGCGCCATGGGCAGGCCGTTGCAGCCGCATCGCTGCCCAAGCTTGCTTAATGCCATTTAACAAGCAGGAGCCGGTGCCCGTATTCAGCCCGGCTCCTGTTTTGTATCAATCTTTTTAATTATTTAACAAAGACAATGGCCGGCGGTATAGAGACATGGTATTGCCCGGAGTGTTCCACCCCGGTAGATATTGCGTCCTTGGGTTTTTACACCGAGGTAAAGTGCCCGTCCTGCGGGCGCGAGGACCATGTGCATGTACTGTTGGCCAACTTTCGGCTGGAGGGGTTGTTGGGTATCGGCGGCATGAGCGTGGTGCTGCGCGGGCGCGATGTGCTGCTGAATCGGCCCGTAGCCATTAAATTGTTGAATGATACCTACCGCGAGCGTCCGGAGCGTATAGCACGCTTCGAGAACGAGTGCTCCCTTATGGCTAAAGTACGCCACGAAAACGTGGTTTCCGTGTACTCTGCGGGCTGGGCCAAGGAGCAATTTTATATTGCCATGGAGTTGCTGGAGGGCGATAACCTGGAGTCTCTCGTTACAACCGAGCAGCCCTTGCAACCCCTGCGTGCCATAGATATTACCATTCAGATTGCCCGGGGGCTGGAGGCCGCACACCGCGCCGGTATGTTGCATAGGGACATGAAGCCCGGCAACGTCATCATTACCCCGGATGGCGTGGCAAAGGTGTTGGATTTCGGCTTAGCCCAGGCAGATTCCGAGGAAGACACGGAAGAAGTCATTTGGGCTACCCCATACTATGTAGCCCCCGAAACCCTGCAACGCGGCGCGGAAGATGCCCGTACCGATATTTACTCTCTGGGTATGACGCTCCGATACCTCTTAACCGGTATCGAAACCCTCGGCGAAAATCATCATTCCGTATCAGCCTTGTTAGAGGCTAAACATCAGTTACCGACTCTGGAAAAGATTTTACCCAAGGCAGATGATACCCTGTGCGATTTGGTAAATCATATGACGGAGTTTTTGCCCGAAAATCGGCATGATAATTATGCGGATTTGCTTGCAGAACTCTGCGAAGTGCGCTCTGTGTTGAAGGAGAAACAGTTGGTAAAAACATCCCCGCGTAAGCGCCTGGTTCGCCTGCGCAACAGGTTGATTGCCGGTACCTCCGTAGTCATAGTTGGTGTGGGTGCCTTTTTCGGCGGTTATTACCTCAATACGCCATCTCCTCAACAGGCCGTTCTGCCTGTAGCTGCTTCCTCTGCTATGGGGGCTGCCCATGCCTCCTCCGTCAGCGCTGCATTCAAGGCAATGCGTAAATCTCGTTGGGATAAAGCTTTGGAGCACTTCAATAAGCAACTTACCCCGGAAGCAGAGCCTACACAAGCTGCTTGGTCCGCTTTGCATGCAGCGGCATTGGCCTATTTGCTCAACAAGGATGCCGCCCTTGTAGACGACTATGTGGCCGCCTACCGCAACGCCGTGCAAGGCATGCCCGAATCCGGCATCGCGAGCGAAGAAATCGCTCGCCAACTTCGCATCATTAACCAAGCCCTGGATACCCCGGAAAAGTTATCGGAGGTGGCAGATCGCCGCTTGCTGGGGCTGGCACATATTTTGGCCGTACGTTATTATTTACAAACAAACGCGGCCAATAAGGCAAAGGCAGCTATCGCTGCCGCGTGCGATGAGTTTAAGCTTGTGGGTAGCTCCCCTTACGACTCCGCATATTTCGACTTGGCGCAACAGCTGGAAACAACGTATACCACTGTTTTCTACATTGCATCATACCACGAGGCTTTACAATTGTTGGCCGACCATCAATTTGACGAGGCAGAGCGTAAATTAAATGATTTGCAGGTGCAAGCAGGCGATAAGGCGGAAGAAATTCGCGTGCTCGCAGAGCTTTGCAGCCTTGGTAAAACCTTGCAGGATACCTTGGTGAGAGTCATGAAAGATGCCTATACCCCCGGGTTGAAAGCAGATGATTTTATAAAACTCAACAACGAGAAAAAATTTGTCAACAATCAGCGCGCAAGAGAGATTTGCACTCTTTTATCATTGTTGTCTCACTCCTATACCAAGGCATTCGAGGAAAACCCATACAAATCGAAGCCGGATAGTAACGAGCCCCTTGCCATCCTGTTGAGGGATTGGCAAAGACGCCTTGCGCCTTACATGAACGAGTAAGCGTCTATATCCAGCGTTATCGTCACATCCTCCCCGGCATTCAGTTTGCGAATTTCTGCGGAAACCACATCCGCAATCAGCCGTGCGCTGCTGCATTTGAGGGTGCATTGAAAGCGGTACTGTCCATAGGCTTTGGCAATGGGGGCGGGCATAGGGTCGCAGATGCTGACGGAGCCCGGCATGCAAGCCAGCAGGCGTTTGTGGAGCGTGTTGACGGAGAACTCTGCCACCTCCTCTTTAACCGAGCGTACCGTTAACACAGCCATATGGGTGTAGGGCGGAAACTCCAGCTCTTGGCGCAATTTCAGTTCATCTTCTGCAAAGCCGTCCGTATCATGCCTGCGTGCATATTGAATGGCTGCTGCATGCGGCGTGTAGGTTTGGATGATTACCTCTCCGTCAATATCCCCACGTCCTGCGCGGCCTGCCACCTGCGTAAGCAGTTGGAATGTGCGCTCTGCTGCACGCGGATCCGGCATGCTCAACCCAATATCCGCATTCAGCACCCCCACCAAGGTAACCCCGGGAAAATCCAATCCTTTGGATATCATTTGCGTGCCCAACAAAATATCGATTCGGTGAGCTCGAAAATCTGCCAGTATATCCCGCAGTGCGTTTTTGCGAGTTGTTACATCGGCATCCACTCGCCGAATCCTTGCCTGCGGAAAGCACCGTTGCAGCACTCGCTCCACTTTCTGCGTGCCGTACCCCTCTAATAAAATACCGGCGGACCCGCACTGCGGGCACTTTTTGGGTGTTGCGGCGCGGTAGCCGCAAATATGGCAAATCAGGCGGTCTTCTGTCACATGGTAGGTGAGGGGGATAGCGCAATGCTCGCAACACACCATGTGCCCGCAATCCGGGCATTGCAAAGACCTCGCAAAGCCGCGCCTGTTGAGCAGTAAAATCGTTTGTTCCCCTTTGCGCAGCCTGTCTTCTATGGCCATGCGTAACCGCTCGGACAAGATGCCGAGGTTGCGTTTATCCTTGGCTTCTGTGCGCATGTCCAGCACGCGCGTCAGGGGCAGGCGCTGCCCGTCCGCACGTTTATCCATACGCAGCATGGTATATTTGCCGGAGTGTACGTTAAAAAGCGTTTCCAGCGATGGTGTGGCAGAGCCCAGCACAACGCAGGCATTTTCCAAATGGGCGCGCAGCACGGCCAAATCTCGCCCGTGGTAACGCGGCGTGTTCTCTTGTTTGTATGAGGCATCGTGCTCTTCGTCCACAATAATGAGCCCCGGGCGTTGCACCGGGGCAAAAAGGGCAGAGCGCGGCCCGATGGCAATGCGGGCTTCCCCGTTTCGGATGGCGTGCCACTCATCGAAACGTTCACCATCGCTCATAGCACTGTGCAGAATCGCCACCTTAGTGTTGCTTTCGCAAAAACGGCTTTTGAAGCGTGCCATCGTCTGCGGCGTAAGAGAAATCTCCGGCACCAATATTAACACTCCTTTGCCTTGTTGCAACACATGCGCTGCCGCTTGCAGGTACACCTCCGTTTTGCCGGAGCCGGTAACACCTTGCAATACAATAGGCTTAGGTTTATCGGCTTCACATGCAGCCGTAATCGCGCTTAGGGCGGCCTCTTGCTCATCGTTCAGGGCTAAAGGGGCAGAGGGCGCAAACACCTCATCCCCCACAGGGTCGCGGTGCACTGCCTCATCTTCTATGCGTACAAAACCGCGCTTCTCCAGCGCGCGGCAGGGGGCTAATGCCGGGCTGCCGCCTAAATCTGCCAATGGCTCTCGCTTTTTTTCACCTTGGTGCAGGTAACGCAGAATAGCCGCTTGTCGGGGGGCGCGAGTATTGATTTTGTTCATTTCCTCATCTCCCGGCCATTGGGTCAGCACCACCATCTTGCGGGTCTTCTCTTCGTGGCGCTCGCGGCGCACCGGCTCGGGTACAATGCAGCGAATCAACTGCTCCACCGGCACCGCATAATATCGTGCAGCCCATTCTGCCAAATCCATCAGCTTATCGCTTACGGCGGGGGCATCTTCAATTAATGCCGCCAGCGGCTTGAGGTGGTTTTTCCAAACGGCCTCCGGCGTGCCGACGGAAATCACCGTGCCCGTTGTGAGCCTGTTGCGCAGCGGAATCATGACGCGGTATCCGCGTGTAATATGTTGCATGCTCTCCGGTATGGCGTAATCCAGCACCATATCGTTAAAGCCATCCAGCAACACGCGAGCTGCCCGTATGCTGCTCTCCGCTCCGAACAAATCGTTCATCTCACCCCCTTACTTCTTCGCTAGACTCTATATGCACCACCACTTTTATGCCGGCTTTTTCTCCGGCAGCCTTCGCCATCGACCGTATGGCCGATGCCGTCATTCCGTTTCGGCCTATGACTCGTGCTACATCCCCGGCTTCCAGCAACAACCTAAAACGTATTACCCCCTCGCTCTCGCTAGGGGTGGCTGTAATTTGCGCTTTCTCCGGATGCGCAATCAGCGGAAAAATGACTCTTTCTAAATAATTTCTGATGGCTCGCTCGAGTTGCTGCATATCGGGTTAGGTGCTTTGCTACATCTTACCGCACACCCTTGCTCTTGTCAAGCTTTGCCAAGCGGGGGGATGCGGTCTACGCCTTCTTTTTATACACGCTTGCGGCTTGTTGTAAAGAAAGGCAGTACCCCAAGTGCAGAACGGGGGCTTGCGCCCCCGCTATAGATAAAGATGAGAACGTGCTTAACTTTCTCTTTATTACAACACCAGAGAGAACGCTTGTTTAGCGGAAATGGCGCGGGAGATGGAGAGGAGCAAATCGTCTGTAATGGGATGATTCGTTTTGATAACGGCCAAGGTATCGCCGCTTTTGTGATCCACGGGCGCAACGATGTTGTCTATGTTAATGCCGCTTTGGGAGAGCAGTTGACCGATGGAGGCAATGATGCCGGGGCGGTCCTGATAGCGCAGGATGACGGTGTTGCCGGCGAGGGTTGCGTAGAGGTGGTCGAAGTTGTCGATACGGGAGACAACCGGCTCACCGTCTATCACAACGCCGCGTACGCTGGTTTTGTGTTGCTCACCATTGTCTTCTGTAAAGAGGTCGAGGGTGAGGGCATCGTCGTAGAGTTTATCGTCCATGGGTTCGCGGGCTTTGTAGACGATGCCGTGCTCACGCAGGGATGCTTCTGCCGCTGCCGGCATAAGACCATGTTCCGCCCCGGGGACAGCACCTTGCAAAATCCACGGAGTAAACCACTTGCGGTAGGAGCGCAGGTTGTTGTAGAAGGTGCATTCTATTTTGCGGATGGGCTTGGCATTGCTGGCTTTGTGGCACAGTTTGCCCAGCATGGCAGCCAGTTGCAGGTGAGTGGGGTTGAGACCGAGGGGTTTTTCGGCATTGATGACGCAAGAGGTGTCGCCGTTTTCAAAATAGGCCTGCATTTGCGAGGCAGAGCGCATAGCTGCCAGTTTGTTGGCTTCTTTGGTGCTTGCCCCCAAATGCGGTAGCAATATATCTGCTACGTCGGCACTGGGTTGCATGGCTGCGGTGTCTTTGGGGTGCACGTCTGTGCAGTATATGAGTTTTTTGCCGGCGGCTTTTGCATCTCGGATGGCGTTTTCATCTACAACGCCGTAGCGGGAGCAGTTGATGAGCATGGCACCGTCTTTCATGCTGTTGATGAGGCGGGCATCGATGAGGTTGCGCGTGGCGGGTCCACCGGGTACATGCAGGGAGATAATGTCTGCCGCTGCAAAGATTTCTTCCATCGAGGCAGGGGTGGCTCCAATGTTTAAGGCTCGTTGTTTGGAGAGGAAGTGGTCGTACCCAAGCACCTTGCACTCGAAGCCTTGCAGTCGCTTTACCAAGAGTCTTCCTATGTTGCCCAGACCAAGGATACCGACGGTTTTTCGCGTGAGCTCTTGGCCCATGTATTTCTTTTTGTTCCATTCTCCGGCGCGGGTGGTGTTATCTGCCGGAACAATGAAGCGGTAGGCAGCCAAAATCATGGCAATTACTTCTTCTGCCACGGCATTGGAGTTGGCCCCCGGGGTGTTCATGACGTCGATGTTTTTTGTGCGGGCGTAAGCGTAGTCAATATTGTCGTAGCCTGCACCTGCACGGATGATGCATTTGAGGGCGGGCAGGGCATCGATGATGGCGGGGGGCACTTTCTCGGTGCGGACGATGAGACCGGCGGCATCTGTGTGCGCGGCAACGAGTTCTTCTAAGGGTGTGGTGTCGTCTTGTACTACGGTAAACCCTGCTGCACTGAGGGAGGCAGCGGCAGCTTTATCCAGTTTGGTGGGGATGAGGATTTTCATGTTGTGGTGGTAAGGGGGTGGGTGATTATTCTTCAATTTCGTGCAGGAAAAGCCCGGAGCGCAGTTTTGGCTCAAACCATGTGGATTTGGGTGGCATAATTTCGCCGTTGTCCGCCACGTTAAAGAGATCTGCCATGGTGACGGGATAGAGTGAGAACGCTACGCCGACCCCGCAGCGGTTCTGCAGCTCCTCTAAACCGCGAATACCGCCTACAAAGTCGATGCGGGTGTCGGTTCGCGGGTCGTCGATGCCCAGGATTGGTTGCAGGAGGTTGGCTTGCAGGATGGCGCAGTCCAGACTCTCGATAGGGTGCTCTGCATTAAAGGTGCCGGGTTTGGCGGTAATGCTGTACCACTTGCCGCCCAAGCACATGCCGAACTCGTGTTTGCGGCGTGGTGCGTAGGGGGCTGCCGGGGCTTCGCATACATCGAATACGGGTTGCAGGGCTTGCAGAAAAGCCTCGGGGGTTTGCCCGTTGAGGTCCGCCACAACGCGGTTGTAGTCCATGATGAAGAGGTCTTCGTCGCAGAAGGTGACGGCCATGAGGTAATTGAACTCTTCGTTGCCGGTATAGCCCGGGTGTTGGGTGCGGCGCTTGGCGGATACCGCAGCACTGGAGGCCGTGCGGTGGTGTCCGTCCGCAATGTAGAGGGCGGGTACTTCCTCAAATCCTTTGCGGATGGTTTCTATCACCTCGGGAGCCGTCACAGGCCAGAGGAGGTGGGTTACACCGTCATCTGTCTTAAAATCGTACTCGGGTTTGTGGAATTTAATCCATTCGCGGATGGCGGCAGAGATGCCCTCGTGTTTGCGATAGGCCAAAAAGACGGGTTCTGTTTGGCAAGAGCAGGTATCGAAGTGGTTGATGCGGTCCAGCTCTTTTTCTTTGCGGGTCAGCTCGTGTTTCAGAATGGTGTTGTTGAGGTATTCGTCCACAGCGGCACAGCCTACGATGCCTGTTTGTATGCGGCCCCACATCATTTGGCGGTAGATGTAGTAGTAAGGGGCGGCATCTCGTTTCAGAAATCCTTTGCGGATAAATTCCTGCAGGTTGCTGCGGCTTTTTTCGTAAGTGACGGCATCGTGGATGGCGGCTTCGCTCGTATCAATATCGGCACGGCAGATGTGCAGGAACGACGAGGCATTGCCGGCCGCCATGGCGCAGGCCTCTTGGTGGTTCATTACATCGTAGGGCAGGCTCGAGACTTGCTCTACATATTCTTTAGGCGGTCGCAATGCTGCGAAGGGGCGGATGGTGGCCATATGTTTGTGAGATTGTTGAAGTGTTTTTAAGGGGGGGGGGAAGGGTGTTAAGCCTGTTGTGCGTCTCGGGTTAAAAAGAACCGTACTAAGAGGAAGTTTACCGGTACCACAACCATGAATACAGGTAAGGGTAACAAATTGGCCGGGTCTGCGGCTGCCGGTATGCTTTCTGCCAGCCACGGCATGCAAAATTGTACGGCCTGTGCCAAGTATGAGCCTACGTTGAGAAGCAGGAAGAGGTTGAGCAAGCCAATGTGCATCAGATAGTTAACTGCATGGCTGAACATGAACCCCAACCCTTTGCTGACGGACCCTTCCGTTTTGAATGTCCATTTGAGGGAGGCGAAGTAATTACCGATAAAGCTCAGGACGTAGCCGGCAGTATAGGTGCAGGATAACGCCAATTCGTCCTCCTTTGTCAGCCCGAAGATGTTGTTGAGCAACACATAGATGCCCCAGTGCAGAATCGTGGCACCTACGCCCACAACAAAGAAACGCGTGAATTGCGCGCCGTATTTGTCCCAAATGCTGCGAATCATGCCGGTAAGTCGGGCCTGAAGTAGAATTTTAACAGTTCCAGCTGGTCTTCTTTTGTTACCAAGTAGCCATCCTTGGGATCCAGCCATTGGAAGGAGTGAATGGATTTGCGGTTCGAGCCTTTGGGATCCTCCGGTTTATAGGAGGGGAGCCTGTCGAGCAGTTCCGGGGCAATAATTTCTGCAATTTCCGTGGTGGTTAACGGGGGCATAGCCGGAATGACGGAGGGGATGCCCAGTGGTATGCAGCGCTCCACATCGCCTAAGATGCGCTGAGAGAAGTAAAGCTGGTGTTGCTCTTGCGGGGCAAGGGGCAGCGGCCCTTTCGCCGGGGGGGAGAGCAGGGTGTCTATCACCTTGCTGAACCCGCGGTCCGTCATCGATGCGACTTCCGGCAGGTGCACGTTGAGTACGCGTCCGTATTGACGGTTAAGCTCTCGGTATAAGTTGATTCTGTTTTGAATGTAGGGGTCATCGCTGCTTTCCGGAACGGGGGTGGTTTCGTCTGCATCTGCGGGAAGCATGTCGCAGGTGGTGACAAATACCGTGAGCTCGGGGCGTATATCCGCCAAGTGGGAAATAAGGTAATTGGTGGCGCGTGTGTCTGCCTCTATATTAGCCTTCACATTCTCGGGACCGTTGGCAACAGCACTATCCAAATACACCATCATGCGGAAAGAACGCCCAAAGGTTAAGTGGAAGTTGTCTTTGTTGATAAGATAATCGAAATAGCGGCGCTTGGTCCAATATTGACCCAACACCGTATTGGCTCCGAGGAAGGCTGTTTCGTGTGCCATAGTAAGAATATTTTGTTGCTACGCAGAGCCAATATAGCACAAGAATGAAGCTTTGGCAAGTTGGAAGCAGCGTGCTGCGTAAAAAAATGTAAGCCGAGCCGTTTTTTGAGCTGGAAAAGCGGACGGAATTGTGCTAGAGTAAGCTATGTTGATATGAGCGATACATACATTTTCCATAATTTGAACAGCTATTTAGAGTTGGGGCATCAGGTGCTGAGCCCGACGCTGTATCTTGCTCCCGGGTACCAGCCGTATATGATGCAGGCTGCTCAATATGTGCCGGTGGCAGATACTGCAGCTGTGCTCACCCCGGAGGATACCTCCGCCTTGGTGGCAGGCTGCACCACGGCAGAGCAACAGGCCACCTTGGCAGAGACAGGTACGGTGGATTTTATTGCAGATTCCCCCGTCGGTAAATACCATGCCTACATCTATGCACAAGAGAGCGGGTACCTGATTGTGACGATTAGCCTGCGTGTGGATGCGTACTTGAAGCAAGGCGTAGATTGCCGTTGCTCGGATATCCATATCCCCTCGGCGTGTCCGCCCTCGTGGCGCAGATTCGGTACCCTGCAACCCATTTGGGAGGGAGCCCCCGTGCTGACGGCAGAGGATGCAGAATACCTCACAGACAGTTTCTTGGGAGAAAAGGAATGGGCTCGCCTTAAAGAAATCGGCGATGTGGATTTTGCTTATTCTAACGAGCTTGGGCGTTACCGTGCCTCGGTGGTGTCTCAACGCCTTGGGTACAATATCTGTTTCCGTATTATTAACAGCACCGTGTTGTCGATGGAGCAAATCGGCTTGCCTGCAGATTATGTGGTGCCGTTGACTCGCTTCACAAACGGGCTCATTTTGGTAACGGGTTCCGTGGGCTCCGGTAAATCGACCACGCTTGCTTCCATTATCGACTTTATTAACCAAGACCGCCACGACCACATTATTACGCTGGAGGACCCCATCGAATCCGTGTTCGTACCGAAGGGGTGCCAAGTAAACCAACGCGAGGTGCGCCGCCATACCCAGTCGTTCGAGCGTGCGTTGCGTGCCGCCTTGCGCGAAGACCCGGACGTGATTATGGTGGGCGAAATGCGCAACTTGGAGACGATTTCTTTGGCCCTTACTGCGGCAGAGACGGGGCACTTGGTGTTGGGCACCTTGCACACCGGGTCTGCCGCGCGCACTATCGACCGTATCTTGGACGCATTCCCGCTCGAGGAGCGAGACCACATTCGTATCATGGTGTCGGAGTCCCTGCGCGGTGTGTTGTCTCAGCAGCTCATACCCAAGAAAGACGGTACCGGGCGTGTGATGGCTTTGGAGATGCTTGTCAACACCTCTGCCGTTGCCAACTGCATCCGCGAGGGTAAAACCTTCATGATTCCCGGTCTTATCCAAACCGGTAAAAACCAGGGTATGCGCCTCATGGACGATTCTTTGCAGGAGCTTTACAAGAACGGCTCCATCTCTGCCGAGGAGTGCATGCAGCGAGCTACCGACCATGTGATGATGGAGAAATTCCTGAAAGAAAATCCCGTGGCCTGATAAACCTTTAACCTTTTATCGGAATGAAACACAGAATTGATACTTATTTTCAGGCACTTGTAGAGAACGGAGGCTCGGACTTACATCTTTCTGAGGGGCAGCCGCCCAAAATCCGTGTGCATGGCGATATTACGGCCATAGAAGACGGCATCCTGACCCACGAGGATATGGTGGAGCTCATGGAGCCGATTTGCCCGCCGAAACTTTGGAAGATTTTTGAGGAAGGCGGTGATGCCGACTTTGCATACGAGATGGACGCTCAATCCCGCTTCCGTTGCAACTACATGAAGCAACAGCGCGGCTATTGCTGTGTGTTCCGCCTCATTCCCACCAAGATTCTGACGATGGAGCAGCTTAATGTTCCCGAGCAAATTAAACGCTTCGGCGAGATGCGCTCCGGCCTGGTGCTGGTAACCGGTCCCACCGGCTCCGGTAAATCCACTACCTTGGCTGCGTTGATAGACTACATCAATACCAATTTCTCGCGCCACATCATTACGGTGGAAGAGCCTATCGAGTTTGTGCACCCCTCTAAGAAGAGCATCATTACCCAGCGCGAGGTGCCGGAGAATTGCCCCACTTTCGCGGATGGATTGCGTGCTTCGTTGCGCGAAGACTCGGACATTGTGCTGGTGGGCGAAATGCGAGACTTGGAGACGATTTCACTTGCTCTTACGGCAGCAGAAACCGGCTTGCTGGTGTTCGGTACACTGCATACCAACAACGCGCGCAAGACGATAGACCGTATTATCGACGTGTTCCCCGCAGAGCAGCAGGCACAGGCCCGCACCATGTTGGCCGGTTCTTTGCGCGGTGTGGTGGCACAGTTGCTCATGAAGCGTTGCGACAAGCCGGGGCGTGTTGCCGTTAACGAGATTCTGTTTGCCACCCCTGCCGTTGCCTCCATTATACGCGAGGGCGCCACGCAGAAGTTGGCAGACGTTATTGTAGGCGGTAAAGCCTTGGGCATGCAGTTTATGGACGATGCCATTTGGCAAAAGCTGCAGCAGGGGCTTGTCTCTCCGCAAGAAGCTTACATGAAGGCTATAGACAAAGCCCGCTTCAAGAACTTCCTGCCCCCGGAGGATGCCAATTTGGCTAATGCCGGCGGTGCATAATCTTTACTTTTTCTGCAAATAACAACCGCGCGTTTCTATTCGCGCGGTTGTTCTTGCATACAGAATGATATGAAAAGGATAGCTGTTTATGCCGGTAGTTTTGACCCGCCAACCCTCGGCCACTTGTGGATGGTGCGCACCGGGGCTTCGCTCTTTGACGAATTGGTGGTTGTTGTAGCTTACAACCCGGATAAACCCGGTATGCTCAGCTTAGACGAGCGCCTCTCTCTGTGGCAACAACTGTGTGCCGATATGCCCGGCCGGGTGCGTATTTGTACGCTTCATCGCGGTTTTTTGGCAGAGTATGCCCGGCAGCTCGGTGCCTGCTGCCTGTTGCGCGGTATTCGCAATACTGTAGATTTTGAATATGAAAAGGGTATGGCTCGCATTAATGCCTCTGTGGTGCCGCAACTCTCCACCCTTTTCCTTACACCCCCGCCGGAGCTGGAAAACGTGAGCTCCTCCCTTATTCGCGGCTTCCTTGGGCAACCCGGCTGGCAGCACTGGGTAAGCCCGCATGTGCCGCAGGCTGTTCTTTCTCTCTTAAATAGCAAGTTCCCCGTATCGGAATAAAAAACGTCTGTTGTAAGATTTTCTGTTTGGGCATAATGGTAGCCTGTGCGCGGAGAAATGTAGACCAAAGCGCGAAAAGCGGCTTGACATTAGGGGCGTAACGTGGCACTATTCTGGCCGATATGAAGCACCTTGTTATACTTCTTACAATCGGATTATTTGTTGCCGCCCCCGTAACAATGGCGGAATCTGACGATGCTCCTAAGTCATCTGCCGAGTTGCGCGTGGAGAAAAAGGAAGCCGCAGCTTGGTACAAAAAGAAGCTGGCGCGCCAAAAGAAAGCCATAGCGGCATTGAAGAAAGTGAAGGATGAAAAGAGTGCCAAAAAGGCGGCTTCTTCTATCATGAAGCTGTACGGCCATTTGGTAGGTGGAGAGCAAACAGCTATGGGAACTACGGGGGCTGCGGAAGTACCCTCCGGCGAGGCGGCGGATGAGGTGGCAGCCAAATACGAAAAACAGCTCGATAAATTGCAGGAGCAACTCAACAAAGAGCTTGAGCGCATCGGTGAGTTAGAGCTTAGCGTGCCCGAATTGGATGAGGCCATAGATGCTGTTAATAAATACTGATGATTTATTGGGATAACAACGCCACCACGCCTCCGGCAGAGGAGGTGGTGGCTGCCATGTTGCCGTATTTGCGGGAGTGTTATTTCAACCCTTCCGCAGCTTATGCTTCTGCGCGTAAGGTGAAGCGTGCCATAGAAGAAGCGCGTGCTCAGGTGGCAGCTTTAGTGGGGGCGTATCCCGATGAGATTATTTTTACCTCCGGCGGCACAGAGGCTACGGTAGCAGCCTTGAGCCATTTTAGCAAAACCTTGGTTCTTGCTACCGAGCACCCGGCGGCATTGCGCACGGCCAAGGGGGCCACTTGCCCGGTAATGCGCAACGGGCAAATTGATTTGCAGACGTTTAAGGAGCTTTTGCCGGAGTTTGATAGCGTGAGTTTTGCGTGGGCAAACCACGAGACGGGAGTGCTGCAACCCGCGCGCTCGATTTGCCTTGTTGCGGCAGAAGCCGGTGCGCAGGTGCATGTGGATGTGGTGCAGGCCGCCGGTAAGTTACCTATTAATTTGCACGAATTACCTGTGGATTTTGCTTCGCTTTCGGCTCATAAAATCCATGGTCCTAAAGGGGTAGGAGCCTTGTATGTACGCCGTGGGGTGGCGTTTGCTCCGCTTGTTACCGGGGGGGCTCAAGAGGATTATCGGCGAGCGGGCACAGAAAATGTGCCGGGCATTATAGGTTTTGGCAAAGCGGCGCAACTGGCCATGCAATCGTTCCCGCAGTACGAGGCATTAGCCCGTTTGCGTGCGCGTTTTTTGCAAAGCGTGCGCTCCGCCGGTATAGAAATTGAGGAAAACGGCTCTGCCGCGGCACGCTTGCCCCATGTGTTTAATGTGCGGGTACCCGGTACCAGTGCAGAGTCTTTGTTTTTATTGTTGGAGCCGCTGGGGCTGATATGCTCTACCGGCTCTGCCTGCACCAGCGCAGAGCCGGAGCCCAGCCATGTATTGCGAGCCATGGGAATGGCAGATGCCGAGGCGCGGGAGAGCCTGCGCTTTTCTATGAATCGGTTTACCACCGAGCAAGAGGTGGACCAAGCTGCGGATATTTTTATTCGCGCTGTGCGCAAAGTCAAGTCTGTTCAGTCCGCCGTGACCGGGCCGGTTATGGTATACCGTTGAGGACCTTATGCGGAGCAAACTGCGGCATTGGCGAAAAGCTGCAAGGGGGCGATTGAATGCAACGCCCCTTTTTTTGCCTTTAGTGGCTGTGGTGGGTGTTGTGGTAGGTGGTGTATGGTTTTATTTATTGAGTGGTGCTGCGTTGTTGGCGGCTGCGGTTTGTGGGCGCTTTCGCATAGCGTTGTATTGTTTGTTGTGCTTGGTAGTGGCGGTGCTGCAAGAGCAGCGTGCGGCGTTGCGTTTGCAGGAGTTCGAAGCCGGGTTGCAGAAGTCTCCTGTTATTGAGGTGCAAGGTGTTGTGGAACGCACGCTCAGCAAATCCTGCATTCTGAGAGACGAAGAAACCGGGGTGCGCATTGTGTTGCGAGCAGATGAGATGCCGTGGCGTGCCGGGGATTGTTTGCGGGTACGTGCACAGGTGTTGCCCGAGCGTGCTGTGCCGGTAGAAGGCATGTTTGATTCCGGAAACTGGCTGCGTTGTAACGGTTTGGCTGCTTCTGCCGCCTGTATAGATGCGCAATATGTGGGGCATCCGTTTTCTTGGGCTGCTGTGATTGGCGTAGCGGACGAGATGCGCGCACGGCTGGCGCATCTGTTGATGGCCCCTGCCAAGCCCGGGGATGCCCGAGCCCGGGTGCTATGTGCGTTGGTATTGGGCGACAAAACGTATTCCGACCCGGAGACGATAAACGAGTTTCGGCGCGGCGGCTGTTTGCATATTTTTGCTGTAAGTGGGTTGCATGTGGGCATCGTGGCTTTGCTGGTGCATATGTTGTTGCGAAAGTTATTGTTGCGTAGTCGGTTGCGTTCCGGGGTCGTGATCGTTTTTTCCGGTTTGTATGTGTTGATGACGGGTATGTCTATACCGGCTTTGCGTGCATGGTTGATGCTGGCGTTGCTGCTGCTGGGTAGGGAGCTGAAGCGCCCGGTGGGCATGGCTAACATATGGTGTGCCGCCGCATTGTTAGTGTTGCTGGCGGCACCGTGGCAATTACAGAATGCCGGGTTCTTGTTATCATTTGCAGTGTATGCTGCCATTTGTGTGGGGGTGAGGTACGGCATGGCCTGCAAGCCTTGGGTGCAGCCGGACCCGTTTATCCCCAAGCGTATTTACACCCGGTACGAGAGATGGTTATTGCGGGCGGATTTCAGCTTGCGCAGCGTGGTCATCGTTTCTCTGAGTGCGTGGCTGGTGGCCTTGCCCATTACGATGCTGTATTTCCACACTTTCAATTTGTACGGCGTGTTGACGAATATAGCCATTACTCCTTTGTTGTTGCCGTTGATGTTGGTGGGTATTCTCGCCTTAGTGTTGTCTGCCGTACCTATGGTGGGGGCAGCTGTGCATGCGCTTGCTTTGTATGGTGCAGGCATGTTGTTGGGTGTGGTGGGTGCGTTTTCCGATATGCCGGCAGCGTATCTTCCGCATTGCGAGCCGCAGAGCCCGCAATCACTGATGGTGTTGGGGGCAGGGTATGGACAAAGTGTGTGTGTATTGGGCAATCCCGGTGCTGTTATTGTTAATGGCATGGAGCAAACGGCTCGTTTTTGTGCGGAGCCGGCGGTGTTTCATAGTGGCTTTTCGCCCGTTTTGATGCTGGATGTACGCAAGGATAAGGATGATGCAGCTACCGCTGCCGTGTTGGCAGATGCTTTCCCGGGGCTGCGCTGCATGAATGCGTACAATTTGGCGGATGAATTGACCGTGTACGAGACTCCGGCCGGAACATTTACCCTGATTCCGCCTCCGCAGGATATTAACCCGTCTCCTGCGGAAAACCATGCCCCTGTTATTCATTGGCAGGGTGCGGGGCGCAGTGTGTTGTATGTTGGGGATGCCTCTTTGCTGACCTTGGAGCGTGTGCCGTTGCGGTACCTTGCTGCGGATTATGTGATTTGCGGTTATAACAAAGGCTTGCCGGTGCCCCCGGCTCGGTTAACAGAGCTGATGCCCTTGACGCAGCTTATTGTGTTACCCGCTGCTGCGGCGTATACAGAGGTTGATTGGCCGCAAGACGCTATGCGGGTTTCAGAGGCAGCCCCGTTGCTTATCCCTTAGTGTTCTTTCTCTGCCGGTTCCGGGGTGGACGATAAAGTATCCAAAAAAACAGCAAGCTCGGTTTGCAAAGCCAATGAGCCATAGCATGCCGGTTCTTGCAGAATGGTGAGTTGTAATGCGTGGCCGGCACTTTGCCGGCACAGGTCTTTCAGTGAGTTTTCTGAAAGGTTGGTTTTGAGGTATTCTTGTACAGCGCGTGACGGGCGTGGCAACTTGGACTCTTGCCGTTTGAGCCCGCGCAGTTGGTAGGTAAGCTCTGCTACTGTGGGGGCTGCTGCCTCTGCTGTGGCTTTGTCGTGCACGGTTGCGAGGCATGCAGATATTTTTTGGAGGATGGCGACGTATTGCTGCGAGAGTTTAAGGTACGGCAAGGCGGCAATGCCGATGCCGGTTGCCTTGACGGTGGGCAGGGCCTTTGCCGTTGGCGCACAGAGCGCGATGAAGACCGTGCCGAAGATATATAAACTCTTGCAGGGGGGGTGCGTCATAGCTGTTAATTGTGCCCCTTGAGCGTGGCAGATGGTTTGAATGCCACTACCGAAGCAGCCGGGATATTGACTGTTTCTCCGGTTGCCGGATTTCTGCCGATGCGTGCCGTGCGGGTTTTGGTTTCGAAGGTGCCGAAGCCTTGAATTTGCACTTTTTCGGTTGCCACGGCTTTGGTGATGGCTGCCAGCGTGGCATTCAGTGCTTCCGTGGCTGCTTTAATGGTGGCATTGGCTCCTAATTCGTGGCGTATGGCGTTGATAAGTTGTGTTTTGTTCATGCGTTGAGAGATGATTGGGTGTAAGTGGGTGCTTACATTAGCACAGGCTTGTCGCTTTGGCAAGGCAAAAAATCTGTTATTTTGCCGGTCATGCTCTCATGCACTCGGTGTGCCCAGCATTTGGCGTACTTCTTTCCAACAAAGGGCAAAGGAGGACGCAAAATCTTGCGGGCGGCGTTCCAGCCATGCATCAATTACTGCGGGCGGGAAGGGGATTACCCCATCTATCTCTGCCGCCGGGAAGCGTACTTTACCGTCGTGCAGGGCGGCATAAAGGGTAATGTGCTCCATGCCGGTGGCGTCAGAGGGCGGAATTTGGCATACCTCGATAAGCTTGGTGTCTTCTATGCCCAGTTCTTCCTGCAATTCTCGTACGGCAGCTTGGTGGTAGTTTTCACCTGCATCCAAATGGCCTGCGGCAGACGAATCCCATACCCCCGGGTGGCGGTCTTTGTGCATGGAGCGTTTTTGCAAAAGGCAATCGTGCGTTTTTTTGCTGAACACGAGAATGTGTACGGCACGGTGCAGCAGGCCTTGGTCGTGCACTTCCTTGCGTGTGGCTTGCCGCACCACATTATCCTGAGCATCTACAACGTCAAAGAGCTCGTCTTGCTTTTGTGCTATGTCGTTGAGTGGGTGCGGGTCGTACATGCGGGTAAGGTGCACCCATTGTTGCAGCCCCAGTTCTTCTGCCCGAGCAGTGTAGGGGATATTGAGTTGCCGGGCTACTTCCTCCCATTCCGGGGAGTCCGGCAGTTGTTTGCGCATTTGCTTGCGGCGTTGGGAGAAACAGCGGCGCATGAGCTCGTCCATCAATTTATGGTCAAACGGCGGTAGCTCTAACGGGTTGCGCGGTGTTAACAGCATAACGGTGGAGTCTATTTTCGGGCGCGGCGAAAACGCTTCCGGCGGTACTGTTTTGAGTGCTTTGGGCACCCAGTTCATTTGAATTCTCAGGGAAAGCAGCCCGTAGGCATCGTCCCCGGGACCGGCTAAAATGCGATCGATAAACTCTTTTTGCAGCATGACAACGGCTCTGCTGCAGGCGCAGGGCGATGTAAGGAAGTTAGCAAGGATGGCACCACCTGCCGAGTAGGGCAAATTGCCCATGAATTTGACCGGTTGCTCGGCAAAAAGGCGGCGAGGATCCCACGTTGCACCGTCTGCATGGTGAACTTCCACATGGGGGCTGTTTGCCCAACGTTTTTTTTGGTATTCTGCCAAACGGGCATCAAACTCCACCAAAATAAGTTTGCGGCACAGGGGGGCTATATGCTCCGTCAGGGCTCCGGTACCGGGGCCAACCTCTACAACGCAGTCATCGGACGAAATCTCGAGCTGGTTGACAATCCATTTGGCGATGTTTTCGTCAATCAGGAAGTTTTGCCCCAGAGATTTGGATGGAGATACGTCAAACGTGTTCAGGACTTCGTGAATTTGCGTTGCATTCATGCTGCAAGGCATTATACGCTTTCGGCGCAAAAAAGCAAGTTTTAATCTTTGGCAGATTTGGGGTCTATGGCATCGCGTAGCCCATCTCCCAGAAAGTTAAGGGCCAACAGGGTGAGACAAAAGAATAGTGAGGGGAAAATCAAAAGCTCCGGCGTTACTTCCATGCGGTCCGCTCCTTCTTTAATCAGGGTTCCCCAAGACGAGTTGGGGGCTTTAACCCCCAGACCTATAAAGGAGAGCGTGGATTCTGTGAGCATGATGCCCGGCACGGCTAAGGTGGTGTAAACTACCACGGTGCCTAAAAGATTGGGTGCGATGTGCCGAAACAGAATCCGCAAATGCCCCAGCCCCAGAGATCTCGCGGCTTGGACATATTCCAATGCTTTAATCTCCAGCGTTTGAGTGCGTACGATGCGCGCCAGAGTAAGCCACCCGAGCGCGCCTATGGCAATGAATAGCGGCACTAAGCCCAGGATTGGGGCAACGGTTTCCCGGCTCCACCCGGTATGCCCGATGATGAACACGGAGAGCTCCCGGCACGGGGCTTCGATGCTCAGCGAAAAGACGATAACGAGCACAATAAAGGGTAGCGCAAACAACACGTCTACCGTGCGCATCATGAGGCTGTCTGTTTTGCCGCCGATGTAGCCCGAGATGAGGCCGTACACCAAGCCGATGATGAGTGCCACGAATGTGGCTACCAGCCCAACCAGCAGAGAGATTCTCCCGCCGTAGAGTACGCGTGCCAGCAAATCTCGCCCCAGTTGGTCCGTGCCGAAGGGGTGCTGCAAGCTGCACGGAGCGGCAATGTTGTTCAAATGGGTTGTATTGGGGTTGGCTATGCAGGGGAGAATCGGCAAAATAAAGCAGGCCACAGCCATAAGCAACAGAAAGCAAAGAGATACCATGGCGGCTTTGTTGCGGTAAAGCCGTTGTCGGGCATCTTTCCACAGAGAGTTTCCTTGTTGGTATTGCCGGGGCTGCATAGGCGGGGATGGAGGTGCGGGGTGTGGTATCAGGCGGTTCCCTGCGAGCGCAGGCGTGGGTTGAGGGCTACTAAGGCCAAGTCTACTACTAAATTGGCAATGACGATGAGGATGCCGTAGCAAAGCACCAACCCTTGGATGAGGAAGTAATCCCGATCCGTGGTGGCATTGACAAAGTGCATGCCCATCCCCGGTACTTGGAAGCAGGTTTCCACCACAAAAGAGCCGGTGATGAGTGCGGCAAATGCCGGCCCCAGATACGATACGGAGGGCAGTAACCCGCTCCGCAGGGCGTGTACGAGCATAATGCGCAGGCTGCTTGCGCCTTTGGCCTTGGCGGTGCGTATGTATTCCTGAGACAGCACCTCCAGCATGCCGCCACGCGTGAGCCTTGCCAAATAGGCTGCGTTGATGAGCCCCAGCGTTAGCGCGGGTAGTACAATGCACAAGGGGGAGTCCCACCCCGCCACGCTAAGTCCCGGTAGGCTGCCCAATGTCTTGCCTAATACCGGCCCGGATACGAAAGCCGGTATGCAAATGCCCAGCATGGCCAGCAGCATGAGCAGGGCATCCGGCCATTTGTTGCGGTAGCAGGCACTGAGCATGCCGGCAGGTATGCCGATGCAAATGGCAATCAACATACCTACGATACCCAGGCAGAGAGACACCGGGAAAGACTCTGCAATAATGTGCGAAACTTGTAGCCCTTCCCGCACCAGAGAGGGTCCGAAATCCCCGTGGCAGAGGATGTTTTTCCAATAATGGTAATATTGCTCTATGCCGCTTTGGTTAAGGCCGTAGAGATTGTTGAGCTGCTCCATAATGTGCGGCGGCAGCTTGCGTTCCCCCAAAAACGGGTTGCCCGGCAGCATGCGTACCAGAAAAAAAGTAATGGTTTCCAGTACAAAGATTACCAGCACACCCTGGCCTAAACGCTTGAGCAAAAGTTTTATCATGGCATCACTTCGATGGCATCCAGTGGGTAGTTATCTAACAGGCGGGCTTTTGCCCCGCGTATATGCCGTGCAGAGCGCAGGTAGGTACGCTCGCTATGATATAGCGGGATGATGGGGTGGTGTTGCAGCATGAGCTGCTCTGCCTCTTGCAGCAGGTGGCGGCGTTGGGCGGCATCTCTGCATGCGCCGGCTTGGGCGGTGAGGGTATCAAATGTATGGTTGCTCCACCCCGTGCAGTTGTTGCCGCCTTGGCCGCGCCATAATTCGATGAATGTGGCAGGGTCCAGGTAATCCCCACTCCACGAGGAGGAGGATATATCGTAATCTTTGCTTTGCTGGGCGGCTTTGTAGGCTGTCCATTCGCAGGCGCGTATCTCAACATGGATGCCGAGAGCCTCTGCCCACATGGCCTGTATGGTTTCTGCCATAATGCGCTGTACATCGCGAGAGGTGGTCATCAGCTCCAGTGTGGGGAATCCTTTGCCCCCGGGGTAGCCTGCCTCTGCCAAAAGCTTGCGCGCTGTGGCCAGGCGTTCTTCTGCAGAGTACATTGCCGCTTTGGGGGTAGGTGGCGTGTAGCCCGCCCCGGCCGGTGTAAACGAGAAGGTGGGGGTGCCGGCTCCGCGTACAACTTTGCTGACAAGCGCATGGCGGTCTATGGCGAGGCTGAGGGCTTCTCTCACCCGCACATCATCCAGTGGGGGGCGTGTGGTGTTGAGGCGGTAAAAGATGGTGCAGTAGTATGGGTCCCGGCAAAAATCCTGCGGGGCTTTGTTGCGTGCGTACAAAATCATCTCCGGCGGCACATTGTTGGTCATGTGCAGTTTGCCGCCCATGTACATGCGGGTTTCCGTGTATCCGTTAACAATGGGAAGAAAGCGTATGCCCCCGTTTTTAAGTTCTTTTGCACGGTGATACCGGGGGTTTGGCTTGACGCTGAGATAGTGGTTGAGGCGGTGCTCGTCCACCACATAAGCTCCGTTACCCACCCAATGCCCGGGGGTGGCCCAAGTGCTGCGCCGGTCCAGCATGCCGCCGTGTGCTTCCACATGGTGGCGGGGGATGGGGTACCATGTGAAGTGTAGCAGCAGTTGCGGTAAATGAGGGGTGGGCCCTTGCAATGTAAGCTGTAAGGTATAGGCATCCAATGCTTTTACCCCAACTGCCTCCCATGGGGCTTCTCCTTTGTTAAATGCTTGCGCGTGTTGTAGCGGGTAAAGCATTTCTGCATACCTGCCGCCAAACTGCGGGTGCAGTATGCGCCGGTAGGCATAGGCAAAATCATGCGCCGTCAGCGGGGTGCCGTCGCTCCATGTATTGTCGCGCCGTAAGCGGAATGTCCATACCTTGGCCTCGGCATCGTGCTCCCAATGCTCGGCGGCCCCGGGTAATACGCCGCTTTCATTCTCGGGGTCGGGCCGCACCAAGCCCTCCAGCAGAGTGGAGATGATTTTGCCGTCTGCCACTGCCGTTGCTTTGTGGGGGTCTAAGCTCTGCGGCTCTGCATTGTTGCCTATCAGTAATATTTTCTCTTGCGCAAATCGTTGGGCGGAATTTTTGCCGTCGCCGCATTGTACGAGCACCAGACTGCTCAATATACTCAATATTACGGCAAACTTACGCATCACAGCTACTAATCTATCATATATTTACCCGCTTGACAAGCCTACAATGCGACATCGGTCAGAAAACTTTAATGGCATAGTTTCAAAGAGTAAGAAAAAATTAAAAACTAAGCGAAAAGAGTTGTTAAAAGTAAAAATAAGCGTACAATTTTTGCAGCCATGATGGGTGAACGAGTAAAAGGCCATGCAGCGGCGCTGTTGGCGGCTTGTTTGTTCGGACTGATGAGCCCGATGTGTAAGCTTGTTATGCAAATGGGGAATATAGACGGCATATCGCTGGCCCTGATGCGGGTGAGTCTGAGTGCTGTGTTGTTCTGGTGCATATCGGCTTTTGTGAAATCTCAGCGAATACGGCGCGAAGACTGGCCGTCACTCATCATTATGTCTCTATGCGGCATAGCCCTGAATCAATTTTTATATGTAGGCGGCGTCCAGTATACGGTGCCGACGAATGCGAGCGTTACTTCCACGGCTATACCGGTGTTTACCTTATTGATGGCTGCCTTGTTTATGGGGCAGCGAATTTGTTTTAAGCGGGGGCTGGGTATCGCTTTGGCATGTAGCGGCGCGCTGGCGATGGTGTTGTCTTCTGCTCGGGCGGATGAAGGCAGCGGTGCGATGATTGGCGATTTGATGTGCTTGGGCTCGCAGGTATTTGCTGCTGCTTATTTTGTGTTTTTCTCGCAATTATTAGCACGGTATGGGGTGTTAACGCTCATGAAATGGCTTTTCACCATATCGGCTTTGGTAACGTGGCCGCTCTTTTCCTCTTATTTGCAGGGGATTCAATGGGCTGTTGTCTCGTCGGAAGAATGGTTGAGTTTGGCCTATATCGTCGTTATCGGCACCTTTGTGTGTTATTTGGTGCTTAACTATGCGCAGCACAGGTTGGAATCTCCCGTAGTGGCTTCATATAACTATATTCAGCCGGTTGTGGCAACGCTTTTCAGTTTGTTATGGGGTGTGGGTACTATCTCTTGGGTGGGTGGTGCCGCTGTGGCTCTCATATTGGTGGGTGTGTGGATGGTGAGCTATGTGCCTAAGCCGGCAAAAAATCACCTGCCGCCCAAACAGGTGCGGCAGGTGCGACAAGTTAAAATCTGATGCGGGTTATTCAGGCCCCGGTGCCGTACAATATGCCGCTGCCGGTGGCTGCCGGGGCGGTAGCCGGGCCGGGGATTGCGGGTGCTGCGCCGGGCTGCGGAAGTTGCTGTGCCGGGTCGGGCTGCACGGGGGCAGGTTGTTGCGGTACTCCGGGGTAGGCGGGGTATGCCGGTGCGGCGGGCATAGCAGGTTTGCGAGCCAATCTGGTGCAGGGGCGGATGTTGATGCCTTGCGGCTCGTCAAAGAGGAAGAGGTGGTCTATTTTGATAACGGCTTCTTCCCCGCTTTGCATTTTGCTGATTTCTTCTATAACCGAAGTGGGTTGTCCCGGCAAGGCGGGGTCGAGGGAGATGGTGAATATCATCCCGGCGGGCATGAGGCCGTCTCCGTAGCGTACATGGCGCTTATGAGCCAGATTTTGTACAACCTCGAACACGGCGACCTGAGAGTTGTCTTTATCGCCGGTTAATTGAATACCGCGAAAAATGGCACGAACGGTGTTGGAAGCCATTAAATCGCAGTTGCCTTGGCCCACGGTGGTGGTGGCCGGGGTGGTGGTACCCGTTTGAGCCATGGTTGTGCCGGTAAAAGCTACCATGGCGGCAAGCATGATGGTGAGTTTTGTTTTCATGTTCATGTTTTTGGGGTTTGCGTAGGTTGACCCGCACCGGGCGGGGAGGTTGGAGGGTGTTAAGTGAGAGGGGTTATTGTTCGTACACAACCGGTATGTTAATTTCCGGTACAACGTTGATGCGCAATATTTTTTTATGGTGCACGCGCGCGTGCTCCAAGGCTTTGACAAGGCGCGAGAGCTGCGCGGGGATATCGTGCAGATTGCTCATGGTGACAGAGGCGCCGTTTTCGAGCCGCATGTTAATTTCCCAGCGTTCGGTGTTGTCGATGGGCAGCTCGATACTCCGGATGTTGGGCAGCTCTGCGGGGTCGTACGCATTGGCCTCCTTAGCCAATTGTATAATGGGGGTACAGATGGCGGGCGAGATGCGTTGCCCCGGTAAAAACTTCTCCACATCGGGCGCGTGCAGTCGCCACACCGGCAAGTTGTTGAATTTTTCGTGCAGTTTCGCGTCGATGGGGAAGATGAGCCCCTCGGGGCTGAGGTAATAACGGGTGGTGCGCCCCGTGATGGCACTATCCGCAGGTTCCACAAACAGCAGGGGTACATGCTCCTCGATTTCGATATGCAGAGAATTGTTGCCGGTTTGGGTGATATGGGCTGCTGCGATGGAGGGTTGGTGGCGCAACTTGTTTTCCAGTTCTTCCAAATGAAGCATGCTCAGCGTGGTTTCCTCGGTAATGCCCAAAAGCTCCAGTACTTGTTCTTTGCTGATAATATCGGATGCCGAGCTATAGGTGATATGGCGTGTGTTGTTGCTGTAAGAGGAGAATACATAGCTGAACAGCATCTTGGCTCCTTGCAGACACAAAAGCACCAATATGACGATGATGATGCCTTTGACGACGCGCCGAGAACCGCGCAAAAAGGCTAACAAACTGAAAACCCGATCCTTGAGCGAGAGCTTTTTTTCCAGCTCTCGCACATTTTGGCGGGATTGTTGTCTGTACCTGTTTTGCGGGGGACTCATGCAGCCGTGTATTTAGCTTCTGGCTTGGTTAAGAGAGATTTGAGCAATGCGCGCGCACAGCTCCCCGAAGCTGATGCCTACGGCGGCTGCCGCTTTCGGGAATAGGGAGGCACTTGTCATGCCGGGTATGGTGTTGATTTCTAACACATAGGGGCGGCCATCCGCTGTCAGCAGTACGTCAACGCGCCCATATACCTCTACGTTAAGGGCTTTGTAGGCTGCCAAAGCTGCGGCTTGGACGGCTTGTGTCTCTTCTTCGCTGATGTCTGCCGGGCAAATGTAGTCCGACCCCACAGCCCCTGAAAGTGCCGGGTATTTATTGGCAAAGTCGTAGAAACCTTCGCGCGGGGCTATGTGGATAACGGGCAGGGGGGTGCCGTCTAAGATGGCAACCGTAAGCTCTTTGCCTTCAATGTATTCTTCCACCAACAAATCGGTGCCGTATTTGGCGGCTTCTGCCACGGCTGCGGGTAGTTCTTCTTCGGTACGCACAATGCTTACGCCTACGGAAGAGCCTTCGCACGGGGGTTTAATGACACAGGGTATACCGATGGTCGGCATCTCCCCGGGGTGGATGATGGTATCTTGCGGCGTGGGAACCCCGGCCGCGAAAAAGGCTTTTTTGGTAAGAATTTTGTCGAAGCAATGTTTGCTGGTAACAGAGCCGGCACCGGTGTAGGGCACGCCCAGCTCTTCCAAGTAGCTTTGCAGGCCGCCGTCTTCTCCGTAGGTACCATGTATCATGTTGTAGCACAACTCTGTGCCTTGGGGAATTTGCGGACGCTCGCAGTCTACAACGACCGGGGTAACGCGGGTGAATCCCTCTGCGCGGAGGGCTTCTAAAACTGCTTTGCCGGATACGAGGGATATTTCTCTTTCTGAGCCCGGTCCCCCCATCAACAGGGCAATGGCGGTGTCTTTGGTGAGTGTTTTCATGTATGGTGTGTATTGGCAAAAAAATCAGAACTGCGGCTCGCGGTCGCCGATAACCTGTACCTCCGTACGCAGGGTAATTCCGCGTTCCGTTTTGGCTTTGTTGCGAATGTAGTCTATCAATTCGGTGATATCCGTTGCTTTGGCCCCGCCTTTGTTGATGATGAAGTTGGCGTGCACCTCAGACACCTGAGCCCCGCCGATGCTGAAGCCCTTGAGCCCTAACTCGTCAATAAGCTTGCCGGCGGGTATTTCCTGCGGGTTAACGAAGGTGCAGCCGGCACTGGGGGCAACGGGTTGGGTGCTCTTGCGGTGGATTCTGCTTTCGTCCATGCGTTTGCCGATGGCTTGGGCATCATCCGGTGTACCGCAGAAGGTGGCTTGCATGACAATGTTGTGCTCAAATTCGGGGATGCGGCGGTAGCTGGCCCCCTTCATGCTTTCTTTTTCAAATTCCACGATGTCGCCGTCTTCGTTGAGGGCAACGGCAGAGCGGAAGACGCTCCACATGTCGCCGCCCATGGCACCGGCATTCATACGCAGGCTGCCGCCAACGTAGCCGGGGATGCCGTCCATCCATTCAAAACCGGCAATGCCGTTTTGCGCGGCAAACGCTGCCAATTTTTTGAGTTTTACACCGGCTCCGGCAACGATATTGCGGCCTCGCATTTCGATTTTGTCAAATTCGCCGCAGCGCGGGTGGATAACAGCCCCGCGTATGCCGCCTTCTCGTACAATTACGTTAGAACCGCGGCCAATCACATGTACGGGGATGTTGCGGTCTTTGAAGAAGTTGACAACAGCCTGTAATTTTTCGAAGCTGTTGGGCTCTACCCAATATTGGGCTTCGCCGCCTACCCCCATGGTGGTGTGTTTGCTCATGGGCTCGTAGAGGCGGAAGTTGATGTCTTCTCCGCATTCCTGTTGCATTTCTGCCAATATGCGTAAATCTGCGGCTATCTTGGCACCTGCTTCGTGCACATTGCCGGCTCCCAGGGTAATGAACATGTCTCCCGGGCGAAGGCTGTTGCCAACTACATGGTGTGCCAAGGGCAGTACGGGCAGGAAACTCGCATCCACCGGCCCGTTCTCTTGCACGGCATCGACAATGGTTTGCCCGCTGATGCCCGGTATCGGCAGCTCGCTGGCCGGGTATACATCTGCCACATACAGTTTATCAAGATTTTGCAGCACTTTGCCGAAATCGTCTCGCAGTAGCTGTGTGCGCGTGTAGCGGTGCGGTTGGAAGAGTACAATCAAGCGCTCCGGTTTCAGGCTTTGAGCCGTTTGCAGGGTGGCGGCAATCTCTGTGGGGTGGTGGCCGTAGTCGTCCACAATGCGGTAGTGGCGGGAGAGGTATTTGGTCTCGAAGCGGCGGCGTGCGCCGGCAAAGCTGACAAGGCCGCGCGTGATGCTGGCAAAGTCGCATCCCAGCTCCAGTGCCAGGGCAGTGGCTGCTAAGGAGTTGAGCACATTATGCCGACCGGGGATTCCCAGCTCCACACGGCCTAACGGTTCTCCTTTATAGTTGATGGTGTAGAGGGTGCGCCCTCGTTTTACCGTCATATCGGTTGCGGTGTAGTCCGCATCCTGCCAACCGTAGGAAATGGTGTTGGCGTATTGAGAGCAAACATCATGCGCGCCGGCATCATTTTTACAATAGATGAGTTTGCCGCGTGTTTGGCGGCACAGGCGGTGGAAAACGCTCTTGATATGGTCTAAATCGCGGTAGAAATCCAAGTGCTCTGCCTCGATGTTGAGGATGATGCTGTGCTCGGGGATGTAGTTAACGAGGGTGCCGTCGCTTTCATCGCCTTCTGCTACCAGGTATTCACTATCCTCGTTCCAGTGGGCATTGGCACCCAGCACGGGGATTTCTGCCCCCACATAGTGGCAGGGGCGCATGCGCCCTTCGCGCAGCAGGTGGGCAGACATGGCAGACGTAGTGGTTTTGCCGTGTGTACCCGCTACCACAACGCCTTTTTTATTGTTGAGGATGGCCGCCAGACACTCGGCACGGCGAAGACATAAACTGCCGTTTTTGCGAGCAGCTGCCAAGGCTACATTTTCTTCTCGAATCGCGCTGGAGTAGATGATAATTTCTGCATCCTGAACGGATTCCGCGCTGTGCGGGCAGGAGAACACAAGCCCGGCCTGTTGCAGCTTTTCGGTTTCTGTGCTCGTTACGCGGTCACAACCGCTCACTCTGTGCCCCATTTCCAGCAACATGCGTGCCAACCCGCTCATGCCGGCACCGGCAACTCCTATAAGATGGATGCGTACGGGATGCTCCCGATCCAAAAGCCGTTTGCGTAACTGTTCTATCATAACTCTTGCGCGTTATTATACCCGATTATCTTCCGGAATCAAGTCCAATTTCATCTCCCCGCCTCCTTTGTACGAAAATCACTCCCCTGCCGCCTGTTGCCAAGGTATGCTGCCGCAGGGGCTTTTGCAAAAAAAAATGCGAAAGCCCGGTGAGCTTTCGCATGGTGCGGAAACCTGATTGTTACTGCTTTATGCCGTGGTGACTTTGTGGGCGAGGTGCAGCATTTCTGCCTCTCGTTTGACGCGAACCTGAAGATCTGCCAAGGCATTCATGTAGTAAATATACGCATCGAAGGGGGAGGGGTAGGGGGTAAACCCGTTGCTCTTCTCCATGTAGTGGAAGTGGTCTGCACTCTGCAATTTACGCCATACATGGATCATGTCCCGATCCTCGCTGTCTTTCACAGAGGTTTCAAGGTCATATATCTTCTTGATGGCCTCTTGCTGCATGACGTTGCCATTCCAATGTGTGGTGGTGCCAAAGGTGGAGCAGCTCACCGGGTTGGGGCAATCTATGGTGCCCGTGGAGGGGAACTCCTTTACCACTTCGCCCGGCGTCATAAAGGTGTTGCCGTTGAACAAGGTTGCCATTATCATGGTGCGCCAGAACTCGAATACGCCCGTGGTATCGGGCTGGCGCTCGCCAAGTGTTTCGTAGTCCATAGACAGGTTGACAACCTGCCCTTCCTGTTGTCCGAGCCACTCTGCAAAGGTGTAGGGGGAGAGCGGGTATTCGCTCCAGCTGGGGTCCACACGGCGGTTGGCCAAGTCGTTAGAGAGGTGGCGGTTGCGGATGATGGTTTTTGTTTTGGCAATGAGGGGGGCGCATTGCAGGTCATTAGTATGGCGGTTGGACATCATGCGGCTGTTGCCGTCTGCCATAATACCTTCAAACCCCATATCATAAGCCTGTGCTGCGATGGCGTTGGAGTAGAGCATGCCGGTGTTCCACAGCACGGTGGGGCGCTGGCCGAAAAGCTCTTCTATCAAATCCATATGCTCGTTTACCTGCTCTGCAAACTCGCCTGTGGAGTACAGGGAGGAGAGCGAGGCATAGTACGGCATGGCCAAAAATTCTACACAACCGGTATCTGCAAGTTCTTTGAAAGACTCGATGAGGTCCGGGCGGTGGTATTTGGCTTGCTCCAGAATAACACCGGAGATGGCCAAGGCAAACTTGAATTTACCGTCCGAGAGCTCGATGAGTTGTTTCATGAGGCGGTTGGCGGGCAAGTAGCAGCGTTCTGCTACTTGGCTGAGTACGCGCCCGTTGAGCTCGTCGTCTTCATAGAAGGCATGCTCGCCAATCTTGAAGAAGTCATACGGCGTCAGTCTGTTGGGCTGGTGCGCGTGAAATGTTAAAGAGATGTTCATTGTCGCTTAAAGAGTAAGGGGTGGTTACCAACCAAGCACATGGTGGTAAACGCGCAGCATCTTATCGGCTGCGGTCTCCCAGTTGGAGTTTTTAATGTCTTGGGCACTTTGCTCTGCCACTTGCTTGTAGAGCTCTTCGTCCGTTATGAGGTTGACGATGTGTTTTGCCATCATGTTCACATCCCAGAAGTCTGCCTTGAGAGCGCCTTTCATCACCTCTGCCACTCCGCTTTGTTTGGAAATAACAGCGGGGATGTTGAATTGCGCGGCTTCCAGTGCAGAGAGCCCGAAAGGCTCGGATACCGAGGGCATGCAGTAAACGTCCGTCATGCTCAAAAGCTCATTGACTTTCTGCTTGTTCAGGAACCCGGTGAAGTGGAACTTGTCGCCCACACCGTGGAAAGCCCCGGTCTCTATCAACTGGCGCAGCTTCTCGCCCGTGCCGGCCATCACAAAGCGCACATTGTCGGTCTGCTCCAATACCTTTGCGGCAATTTGCAGGAAGAACTCCGGCCCTTTTTGGGCGGTAAGGCGGCCAAGGAAGAGTACCAGCTTTTCGGGGAATTTCTTTTTGGTATGGAAAACCTCCACAGGGTCTGCACCGTTGTGTACCGGGAAAATCTTGGCGGGGTCGATGCCGTAGTGCCCGGCAGCTACGGTGCCGGTGTATTTGGAGACGGGGATAACGGCATCTGCTTGCTCCATGCCGTATTTTTCGATGTCATAAATCCAGCCGCGGGCATCTGCGCCGGCGCGGTCAAACTGAGAGGCGTGCAGGTGTACCACCAAAGGCTTGCCTGTGGCGCGTTTTACCTCTACACCGGCCAGGTATGTCATCCAGTCGTGCGCGTGCACTACGTCAAAGTCGTAGCCGCGTGCCATGACGGCGCATATCTTGGAGAACTCGATAACCTTGCGGGCTAAGTCCCCGGCATACAGGTCTTCCTTGCCGGTAAAGAGCTCTAAATCTGCCTTATGTACCTTAGAGAAGAGCAGCTTGCCTTCCTTGGTGAAGGTGATGTTGCCCGGGGTGCCTTCCTCGCTCGCATAGGGGTCCAAATTCACCGGGGCTTTCCCTACTACGGTAAAGCTTTCGTAGGTGTAACCCTCGCTCTGTACCTCCATCTCGGAGTGTTGTAAGTTGTTAATGCCGGTAAGCTCAAATCCGTCATATTCTACGCCCTTTTTGGCCTTAGGAACAATGACTGAAAGATCTACCTTTTTTGCTAATGCTTTGGATATGCCCATGCATGCAACACCGAGTCCGCCGTTAATCAGTGGCGGAAACTCCCAACCCAATTTCAGTACTTTTATTCTCCTCATGACTTTGTGTGATAAGCTAGTTGACTATCCCGGTCGATGCTGCTTGCACCGCTCCGCGAGGATTAGACACCATCCCTTGCCGATTGTCCAGAACAAAGTGTGACAGCGCATCGTTTCTGCGCCTTTTTCTCTTTTACTTTGTTGCCTGGCATGGGTGGTGCTGCTGCCTCCTCCGTCTCCCGATGGCTGCGCCGGTTTCCGGCATCAGTTTTCGCGGTTGGCGCGTCGTATGTCCTCGAGAGCTGCGATAAAATCATCCAAAATTTCAGCCGGTACCATAATGCGGTCTCGGTTAGAGCTTACTTTTTCGGTGATGCGTACCACACGGCCTCGCGCATTGCTTTTGAGGTCGATGAAGAACGTTTTGCGATCCGCTATAATTTTTTCCGTACAAATGATATCGTCGTCCACAGTATTGTAACGGGCCTGGTTATCTGACCCTCAGCCTGATTATATACCTAAATGCAGCGGTAAGTCAATCCGCAAATGTCTATATGGCGGCAAAATCTGCTAAAATATGCCCATTTTGGCAAAGAAAAGCGGTGCAACCGGCGTGTTGGCGGGTTGCACCGTAGGGAAAACCGAGCAGTGGCGGGTGGGTCAGACCAGTTCTTTAAGTCTGTTGATGCTAATGGCCGGTACGGTGATAAACGTACCGTCTGCCTTGCGGAGAATGGGCGAGCCATCTGACTCTATGCCGGAGAAGAAACCGCAGATGCGCTCCGTATCGGTAATAGCGACTACCGGTAGGCTGGGTCCCCATGCTTGTTCCAATCTTTTCAGAATCGGTGCACTGCCGTTGTCAATAAAGTCAGTAAATGTTTTGTAAAGTTCTTTCGCTAAGTGGTCTCGCAATGTGTCTACGGTGGGACACGTCGCGGGGATGAGGTCCACCAAACGCACGGGTACATCTGTGGTGACTCCCTGTAATTTTACGAGGTTGTTGTAAACATTGACACCAATGCCCACGGATACCATGTCTTGCGCCGGACGCTCTACCAGAATCCCGGCCAGCTTGTTGCGTTTTACCAGCAAATCATTGGGCCAGCGCAGCCGTAAGCCCTGTATGCGGTAGGCCTCTAAGGTGTCTATAAGAGCAACTCCGGCAACTAAAGGCATTAAGCCCCAAGGCCGCTTGGATTTCGGGTCTATGGGTAAGTTGTAGTTTGCCCACAAGCCGCCTTCCTCGCCATACCATGCACGGTTAAAGCGCCCGCGCCCTTTGTTTTGGCGAACACTGCTTACAACGGACCATGCAGGCATGTTTCTGGCTTCTGTGAATGTGGATTCGCAGACCTCAAGTTTCTTAACTTTCCACTTAATGCTCATGTCTTCATTCTACACTTCTTTTTGTGTAAGTCCATAAAAAATATGGCGTGCTGACATAAATTAGGGTGTCGGGTACGTGTTGTTTGGGGTAAGATGGCTACATGGCGTTTGTGGTACAGAGGTTGCAGGATGTCGGCAGCAGAGAATTTGCGGAAGCTTGGGGGCTGTATTGCTCGGCCTTTCCCTTGGCAGAGCGTAGGGATGCGCACCTGCATGCCGCAGCCATGGCGCAAGCCCCCGATTTTGTTTGTTTGCACCTCAGAGATGCCGGCGGTTTTGTCGGTTTGTTATTTTATTGGTTGTTTTCGCACTGTGTTTATGTGGAGCATTTGGCCATTGCAGAGCCCCGCCGCGGGCAAGGGTTGGGGCAGCGTGTGTTGGCTCTGGCACAGCAGCATGGCTTG
>SUVM01000120.1 GCA_015062015.1 Akkermansiaceae bacterium
ATGCCACTTCATAGGGTTTAAGTACAACGTGATACACGCGCTGGTCATCTTTCTGGTAGGCCGGGCGGGGGTCTTGCGCCAAGACTTCTCGCATGGCGGTTTCCCAGTCTGCACCGGCTGCGGGGGGAATAGGCACCTGCACATCCACAGCCAGCAAAATGCGCGGTGTTTCCGTAAAACCGCCCACGGCGTCTTCCACTATATCGGCATAAGGCACATAGGGTTTAATGTCGTAAATAGGTGTACCATCCACCATGTCTGCCCCGGAAACGCGCAGGCGCACCCCGTCTTCCACAGACAACAGGCGCACCACCGAAAGCCCTATCGGATTAGGCCTAAACGGTGAGCGCGTGGCAAACACCCCCAAACGCCTGTTACCGCCCAACCGGGGCGGGCGCACGGTAGGGCTCCATCCTTTATCGGCGTTGCAATGGAACTGCCACAGCAGCCAAAGGTGAGAGAACCCCTCTATCCCCCGCAAGCAATCCGGGTTGCGAAACTCGGGCTCAAACTCTATTTCGCTGATGACATGCGGGGCCAAATTTCCCTGCCGCGGCACCCCGAACTTGTCCGCAAACAGAGAACGGATGTGCGCAATGGGTTTCATGCCTGCTGCTCTACACCGAAAAAATCTTTCATCACGCACGCATACACCCCACGCTTAAAATCGGGCAAGGCATCAAAATCAAACGCAGCGGGTTGCACCCACTTGTAGGCACGAAACTCCTTGTTATCGAGCCACGGCTCTGCTGCATCGCTGTGCATGCGGCAAAGGAAGTAGTATTGCTCCTGGCCGGCGTAGGGGATACCGCGTTTACGCAACACACGCTCGCGCTCTGCGGGTGGATAATCGTAACGATACGGCCCTTTTTCCGCCACAACCTCGTACTCATTGGGACGAAACCCGGTTTCCTCCATTCCTTCGCGGCAAGCTGCACTCAAAGCCGACTCGCCTTTTTTAATACCCCCTTGCGGGAATTGCCAAGCCCCCACAGGCTTAACGCGCTCGCAAACCAGCACACTGCCATCGGAGCGTTGGTAGATAATGGCCGCATTCGGGCGGTATAAATCGGTTGTTTGTGGCATAAATTTCTGTTTTTTTCGCACTATAACACAGAGGAGCAATTTTGGCAAGACGGATTTTTCAGCCACAGAAGCCATTAAACGCACGCCCCCGTGTCATGCACAGAATATTGCCTTGCGCAAAAACAAGAAAAATGCTACAATGCACGCCATGCGTATTGTAGCTTTCTTTACCATGCTGAGTAGCGTTTTACTGTTGGGTAATTGCCAACAGACTTATGCCGGAAACGCCTACCGCCGCGCAGGCGCCCCGGTTATCCATACCCAAACGCCCATACCCAACCAAGCTACGAGTGCGTATTATAACACGGCAGCCAACCCGCTCATACCCACACGCCCATTAGCCCAACCGGCACTGCCTGCGCCTAAGCCCAGATGGGCAAAAGCCGTGTGTGTGATGGATCCGCGCACCGGGCGAGTGCTCTATGGGTATAACGAAAACGAACGCCGCCAAGTGGCCAGCATACAAAAAATCATCACCGCTCTGTGCATCTGCGATGCCGGGGATATGAACCACCTGATTACCATCAAAAAAGAAGACTGGGAAAAAACGGGCAAAACATGGCTTTCTCAAATTGCCCCCGGAGAGCAATATACACGCGGTGCTATGCTGCGAGCCATGCTTACCGGCAGCTTCAACAACGTAGCCTACGCCCTTGCAAGAGATGCCGCAGGTAGCGAAGCAGCCTTTGCAAACCGCATGAATGCGCGCGCACGCCGCATGAAAATGCACAACAGCCACTTTGCCAACCCCCATGGTTTACCGGGGCCACAATACTCTACTGCAAGAGATATGGCCATTGCCGGGTGCTACGCCTACGTTAACCCCATTATCCGCACATGTGTGGATGCGCCTTCTTACCATTTTATCCTCAACAACGGCAAAACCCGCACCATGGGCAATACCAACAAACTGCTGCACCGTGCCGACATGCAATGGGTAAACGGCATGAAAACCGGCTACACCAACGCCGCAGGCCATTGTCTTGTTTCCTCGGGTACACTCAACGGCAGAGCCGTTGTCGTTGTCGTTTTGGGGTGCCCCAACAGAAACAGCTTGTGGAAAGAGTCCGAAAAATACTTACGTTGGGCCATGAATATGTAAAAGCCCCGGCTATCTCAAACAGACAAGCCGCCCACACACCTTGCCAAAAACCTGATAACCGGCACCATTTCCTTCATTATCCCTCCGTTTTACCCGGTTAACACCCCACAATAGGCCGTGAATACGCGTTTTTTGCTTTTCTTTTAATATATTGCAGCTATAATAAAAGCCGGTAGACGCAACATGGCATCTCAAAACAGAAAAAGAAGGCGGAAACGACAGAAAGGGGATTTACTCTCTCTGTGGGGTGGGCTTTTTCAGAAACGAAGCCGGGCGAACGACATTACCCACGGCACCTTGTTTAATGCAGAGCCGGATGAAGACACCCCCGACAAAGAGCGCAACCTCCGGACCATGTTGCGAGAGTTATGGGTGAACACGAGCATCTGGCGGCTGCTGGCAGCCGTCCACTTTATCCTTTTCATCGTTATTTTACTGGTGCTGACCATCCGCATGTGGCAGCCGCAAGAGCTGCAAGATATAGAGGGGTACGGCGACAAGGTGGAATCCGTAAAACTGGCACACATCATTAAAAAGGGTATCGAGAGAGGAGATACCATCGTCATCACCGAGGCACAAATCAACCGATACCTGAGAGACACTTGCCGCTTGCAGCAAGACGGTTTCTTCTCCATTTTCTCCCAAGGGCACGGTGTGGCTCTACGCCTGCACAACGGCTATGCGGAGGTGGTGATAGACCGCATCTTAGGAGCCGGCACCCACCAAACGACCTCCGTTTTTGTAACCATCCGGCAAGAGGTGCAAGACGGCAAACCGACCCTCCGCGCAGAGCTACACGGCGGAGAGCCTATTTTGGGCAGCATACCGCGCGGCGGCACTGTGGGCAGAATCCCCATTCCGCAACGCCACATCATCATCCTGCAACCGGCCCTCGAAAGCCTGCGAGACACCTACCCGGACATCCGGGATGCCATCCTCAACAACGGTTATTGCCCGGAGTTTGAGGACGGGCGCATCATCCTGAGACCTTTTACATCTAACTAACAATCCTATCATCATGAAAAACAAACTCATTACAGCAACCCTTCTGTTAGCCGGCACCATGGCTCTCAACTCCTGCCTCATCTACCAAGGGGTTCAGACCTTCATCCGCGAAGACTACCCCGGTACCCGCCCGCCCAAAGTTATTAAAGACGTAAACGGCAAACCCGCCAGCCAAGCCTGGAAATCCCTGCCGGCAGACATGCTGCCCCCGGCCAGTTACCTCAAAGAGCGAGTTACCTACGCCGCAGACGGCACCCCCTATGGCCTGACCTCTGAGTACAGCAATATCACCATCTCTCCCCACTACCCCTTCCGCGAGCTGGATTACACCGGATTTGCCCCCGGCGATAAAGTGTGGGACCCCTACACCCGCAAACCATTCTATATTAAACGCGCCTACACCTTCAACTAATACTTGCCATGGCTACAGAGCAAGAGGCACCCCCCATCAAGACCACGTTTTCCCAGAAAATAGGGGTATGGAGCTACCGCGCCATGTGCGCGTTGCTGCGCATTACGCCTACAAAGGCAGTTGTGCTCTTCGGGCGTGGCATCGGCTACCTGGTATGGGCAGCCATACCCTCCCGGCGCAAGATAGTGGCACGCAATCTACGCATCATCTTAGACCCCATGCTGCGGGCGGACAAGCTCAACACCATTGTGAGGCGCAACATCATCCGCACCACCATGAACTTGATAGCCTCGCTCAAAACCGGTCTTATGACAGATAAGGAGGAGGCACGCGCCATCACCATCAAAGGCAAAGAGACCTTCATTCGCTGCGGCAGCAACGGGCATACCTCTATTTGCTGTGTACCCCATGCCGGCAACTGGGAAATTTTAGCGCGCATACGCCCGCATTTTAACGAGGTAGAGCAGTACGGCTGTATGTACCGCCGATTATCTAACCCCTTGCTGGAGCAATTGGTGTACCGTTTACGCACCAGATACGGCTGCCAGATGTTCAGCAAAGAAGAAGGGCTGCGAGCCGTACTGAAACTGGCCAGAACGGGCGGCGAGCTCGGCGTGCTCAGCGACCAATTTACCCAAGAAGGCATCTTCCTGCCCTACTTCGGCAAAACAACCGGCGTCACCCCGCTGCCTGCCTTGCTTTACAAGCGCTGCAAAGGCAAAGGCCACCTGTTAAGCGTATTTACCAAAAACACGGGCTTAGGTAAATGGGAGGCAGAGCTGGGCCGCCTTATCGACCTGCCGGAAGGTTGCGACAGTTTGGAAGACATTACCATGCAGGTAAACCTGGCACTGGAAAAAGTGCAAATGGAAAACATTTTAGATGGGTTCTGGATGCACCACCGCTGGAAGTGCACCGCCGCATTTGCCCCGCAAGATACCATGCACCGTGCCTCTATGGAGCGCTACGGCAAACTGCCGTTCCGCATGCTGGTAGCCGTACCGAATGACTTTGCGGAAGCCATCTTCCTTATCCCCGCCCTGCGTTTGCTGAAAGCCAGCCGCATCGATGCACAATTAACCATCCTTTGCCCGGCTGCCCAGAAGGCATACTGGCAAAGTCTGGCACCCTTGGTAAGCTTTGTATGCACCACGGACGAGAAAGTAAGCGTTGCAGCCCAATTGGATGCCGATGAAATCTACAAAGATGGCCCGTTTGATATACTCTTCATGTTCAACGAAAACAAAAAACTGTTGGGCAAGCTCAAAAGCATTTTCCCCGTATATGTTGCCGCATTTGACAACAGCGGCATCCGCAAACCCAGAACGCGCTATTGCTCCACCCACACAGGGCCACCCCGCAACCGCGCCCTCGATTATACGGACAATATACGCAAGGCCCACAGCCTTACAAAAGTGGAGGCAGACCTCTTTTCACCCATCGGTAACAGCACCCCGGAAGCAACAGGTGCATTCATTGCCCCGTTCTCCGGCCTTGGTACAGCAGACACCTGGCCCACGGAAAACTGGCAGCAACTGGTAACAGAGCTCAAAAATGCCAAACTTTTAGCCCTGCCTACCCACCAAGCACAGGCGGAGGCCATGGCAAAAACACTCGGCATACCCTGCATTGTGGCCGCCCCGGAGGAAATTGGCAAACACGTTGGCCCCAACTGCCGCCTTTACGCCGTAGATGGTCTGCTGCCGCATTTAGCCGCCGCTGCCGGTTGCCCCTGTACTGTGCTCATGGCATCTCGCTTGGCAGAGCGCTACGGCATTTGCTTGGGAGAGGGCCACCACCACCTCTCCAACCACACACCCTGCCACCCTTGCATGCAACCCGCCTGCGATATGCCCACCCACTGCACCACAGGCATTAGCGTAGAACAAATGCTGCACCCGGAGACAACAAAATAATTACCTAACAAAATGGCAACATGAACTTATTAAAAATCAGTTACTTAGCCATAGCCTTATGCAGTGCCGGGCTTACGTTTACAGCATGCTCGGACCGTACATACGAGAAAACCATTGATGCAGATACCATCACCTGGAAGCAAATTGACCCCAGTGTCCGCAAATTCTGCCTCCACATGACGGCCGATCTGGTAGAACTGATGGCAGACCCGGACATGCAGAAGAAAATGGGGCACTGCGTCAAAAAAGTCGCGGAATGACGGACTGAGGCGCGCCAACCATCAAGAGTTGTGGTAATATGTGGTTGGAATGAACATTATACCGGCTCTTGAAATGAAAGGCTGGCGCACCTCTGCG
>SUVM01000121.1 GCA_015062015.1 Akkermansiaceae bacterium
CCTGGCGCAGCCCGGCCTCTGCCTGTTTCACGCTGGCCTCGGCACGTTCTACGGCAAGCTTCACCAACTCGTCATCGATGCGAGCCAGCAAATCCCCCTGCCGCACCTCGCTGCCGTAGTCAATTCGTTTACCGTTCACATCCGTACCAAACTCCAAAATCTCGCCCGTTACCTGGGCACCTACATCCACCAACTCCTGTGGCTCCAATGTGCCCGTGGACTGTACTTTCAACACAAAGTCCCCCTGCACGGCAGATACCGTCCGAAACGCTACCTCTACCTCCCCGGAGTCTGCATAATAATACCATCCGGCAACTGCGCCTCCGCACACTGCCGCACCGATTCCCCACTTTATGATTGCATTCACAGGCGAATTTTACTCCTTTCTCTCATCTGTTGTCAAGCCCGCAAAAACGTACTGTCTTTATTATCCGGGCGCGCGAGCCACACCCCCTCTTCTCATAAAAACGCAACCGCCCCCGATTTTCTACTATACTTCCCCTAAAAAAATTAAATTTTTATAACAAATATTTTTTTACACAAGTGTATGCTTACGCCACCCCAAACACTTGAGGCGGCCGATAACGGCCGCCTCAATGATAAAGCGCAAGGGGCTGTTACTTGTGCAGGAACAATATCTCATACACGCGCTTACCTTCGTCTTGCGGGGCGTAGATGTTAATTTTGTTTACGCCTTGCGGAACGGAATATTCTCGTATATGGTCGCTAACCTGTGTACCGGCACTGCCGTTGATAATGGTATCGGCCGTACCGATAACGCGGATTTTGGTAGTATGCACCGGCAGGGGCAGCTGCGTGTTCAGCGCGCTCTTACCACAATTGTAGAAGGTGGCGAGATCCGCATCCACCAAGGTGTGCGGGTTTTGATCCGGTTCTATTTCGGGGATGCCGACACGGAAGAGAGTCAGCTTAATTTCCTCTGCCTTGCTGCCGGTGTTGGTAACGCGCAGTGCTGTAATTTTATCCTTCGGCAAGTCCTCTTTTTCGATAAAGAGGCGGTTTTTGACCACTGGGGCGGAGACGGATTTTTTAGTACCATCGGCCAGGGTAAGCTCTACGGAGCCCCAGGTGCCCAAGTCGGCATTTTCCAGATTAATTTCCACCCATTGAGGGGTGATAGGGGTGGGGAATTCGAGGGAGATGAACTCTCCCGGGGCGATGGGGAATACCTCCATGATGCGGTTGATGCCTGCGTACTCTTTTTCCGTAAAAGCACCTAATTTAGCGCACTTTTCAATATTCGTGGCAGCGTATGTAGGCAAGCCGCGGTTGACGGTGAACTCGCAAATGGAAATCCAGCGCGGGTTGGGCTCTGTGATGCGATAGCGCAGCATGCGGGCTTGTACCGGGGCATCCGCCAGATTAAGCACAACGGCAGCCCCGCCCTTAGGCTCCGTGTTAACGGGGCTCCAGTGTTCACCGTCGTCGGATACCTCAAACACGCCTGCTTTGGGGAAGTCCCCGGTGCGCGGGCCACCCATCAGTAGCGTAATGTTGCGAATGTCGGTGGGTTGCCGGAAGTCGATGCAGTACCAGTCTCCCTCCTTCATCCGTTGGTCGGAGGACCAGAAGGTTTTGAGGTTACCATCCGCAATATGCAGGGGGGTTTTATGGGCAGGCCCCCCATTGGAGGAGAACACGGGCAACACAACTTCCCGGCCGGTAAGCTCTGCATAGATACTGCTGTTCAGGTAGTTGATGCCGGCACGCAAGGCGGGGGTCATGGCGTACATGGCCACCTCTACATCGGGCAGGTAAATAGTGCCTTGGGCGCTCCACTCATCGCGCAGGGTGTCTTTCATTGCGGCGGCGGTATCCACAGCGTTAAAGAAGAAGCGCATGCGCTCATGCGTATCGGTGGTTTCGATGGCTTGCATGGCAGCTTGCCCGGCTTGCCCGGTGAGAATGAATTGGGCAATCCACGGTGCGATATCCAGCTGAAACTCTTGCATTCCCTGCGCATCCCGGATGGTGATGCCGGCTTGCTCCATGGCGGCAAACTCTGCCTTAAGGGTGGCGGTGGCGGCGGCATTGGGGGTGCGGGCATCTAATGAGCGGATAAAGAGATCCGACGTGGGCTTAATCTCTACAGACTCTTCGCGGAAGTAGCCGTGCCCGTTGGGCAACAGGTACGAGTTGTGGTTGCAGAACACCTGCATGGCATCGGCACACTGCGGGTAGAGGCGGCGTATGCCCTCTCGCCAGCTGGTGTCGGACTCAAAACCGGTGATGTTCCAGGTGTAATCCGCCACGCCGAAAAGGCCGATTTTGCCGGCTTCTGCGTGCTCCATGGGATTGGCTACAAAGCCGCTCATGGCGGTTTTCATTTCGGGCTCCATACCCAAACCATAGGTACGGCCCATGGAAATACGGCTGCGCTTAAAGTCGTTGCAGGGCCAATTCCACCAAATGAAGGTGGGGCGTTTCACATGCTCGTTAACCCATTGTTGGCCTTGGAGGGTGATGTCGTGCACTACGGTATCGCCCGTCCACATCACCGGGATGGAGGGGTCCAACCCATTACCGAGGGTGGAGAGGAATTTGGCGTTGGTCCATGCCTTGTTGTAACCGGTGGGGCACATGATGAGCGTTTGGTTAACATCTTTGTGCTTGCGGATAAAGTTCTCCAGCAGATAATTGCAGAGCTGCACCTGACGCTCGGCCTTGCCGATTTCTCCGCTGGAGTCATCTACCAGCACGCCGAAGTCTCGCACGCCCAGCTCGTACATCCACTCCATTTTACGCACCAAGCCTTCCAGCTGGTGTTTGCCGCCGTTGTTGTTCCATTGCACGGTGTTGGCGGGGTGAATAGCCCATACAAAGCGTACATGGTTGGCTTTGGCGTGTTTAACAAGCTCGCGGATTTGGGTGGCTTTATCCGCGGGGTAAGGCTTATAGCAGCCCATGCCGTGGTGGTAGGGGTCGTCTTTCGGGGCATAGATGTAGGTGTTCATCTTGTTGCGCCCGTAGAACTCGAACTGCGCTTTGCGTGCTTCGAAGCTCCACGGGGCCCCGTAGTAGCCTTCTACCGTGCCGCGGAACGGCAAATCCGGCCAGTCCACCACATGGCCAAGGGGCAGCATACCCATTTTTGCCACCTCTGCCAAGCTCTTGTTAGGATAGGGGTCCCTTTGGGCGGTGCGTGCATCGGGCACACCGCGCAGCAATTGCAGCAAGGTTTGCTTGGCATAAAAAACGCCCTCTTTGCTGTTAGCCCAAACCTGTACCTTACCCGGGGTAATGCGGATGGCATAGGCCCCATCATTACCTTGGGGCAGCTTTTGCCATACCTTGCCTTCAGAATTTTTTTTGCGGATGCTGACGCTGACTTCTTCTGCCTGCGTATATTGTTGCTTAAGCTTAATTTGCTGAGGTTTCGGGAACACCGCCGGGTGCTCGCTTGCAACTGCTGTGAGGGGCAACATACTGCTGGCCAGCAACAAAGCGGTTAATAATGCGTTTTTCTTCATGATATTAATGTTGTTACCAAAGGTTCTAATGCTGCGAAATCGGTTAAGCGGTAATCCGGCTTGCGAGCCAGGCAGGCGGCCTCTTCGCCGGCTGCGTGGCTGCCCCACGCCGCGTTAATAATGCGTACCCCCACGCGGTGGCAGTGCTCAATATCCGTGGGGGCATCGCCCACATAAATCATTTCCTCCGGTTGCAGGTGCCAATGCTCCATTGCTTCTTGCAGGCACTCGTCTTTACAGTTGTGTGTGGGTTGCCCGGTAAGCACCAAATCAAAAAGCCCTTCCATGCCATAGCGGCGGATAGTGGGGTCCGCCGTGTAATGCTCCTTACCCGTCAGCAGCCCGACTTTAAGCCCCTTGGCTTTCAGGTTGCGGAGGGCGGCTACAGCCCCTTCGTAGGGCGCCGGAGCCAGCGAGCCGTGCAAGCGCTCGTACACCTGCACAAAGTGTTCTATGGGTAAGGCGGGGTCGTCATAACGCATGCCCAACAAACCGGCCAACACGCCCCGATCACTAATACCGAACAAGCCCAGCACTTCCTCGGCATCCGGCAAGCGCCCGCTTACCTCTGCCGTTGTTTGCCGATACGCCTCCACACACAGGGCTACCGTATCGCCCAGCGTGCCGTCCATGTCGAAGATGATTGCTTTGAGCATTGCGTGTTCCGTGTAGGTGTGTCAGGGGGCTAATCCCCCCCCCAACTTTGTAGAACATAACATATCTCCCCCCCTCTTGGCAAGTTGAAAGTTTATAGAGCCGCATCTTCTCGTGCGCGCGCGTAACAGTAATACATCAAATTTGCCTACTGGCAGATTTTGAGCTTGCAAGCGCAGAGGCTAACAGGTAAGCTGGCAATGATATGAGTAAAGAACTTTTTCCCGACCAGGAGAAGATGATGGCCCAGCGCCAGCGCGCGTTGGATGCCGCCATGCTCCAAATTCAAAAAGATTTCGGCGAGACGGCCATTATGCGTCTTGGCGACAAAAAAACCATGGAGGTAGAGGTGATACCGACGGGCAATTTGCTGATAGACCGCGCCTTGGGTGCGGGCGGTTTCCCGCGCGGGCGCATCGTAGAGGTGTTTGGTCCGGAATCCTCCGGTAAAACAACGCTTACCCTTACAGTGATTGCCCAAGCCCAGCGTGCCGGTGGTTTGGCTGCGTTTATTGACGTAGAGCATGCGTTGGACCCCGCCTATGCTGCCAAACTTGGTGTTAATTTGGATGATTTGCTGGTGTCTCAGCCCAACAGCGGTGAAGAAGCTCTGCAAATTTGCGAGGCTTTGGTACGCTCTAACGCCATCGATGTGATTGTGGTGGACTCTGTGGCAGCCCTTGTTACCAAGCAAGAGCTGGATGGCGACATTGGCGACAGCACGGTGGGGGCTCAAGCCCGTTTGATGAGTGCCGCCCTGCGCAAACTTACCTCCCTTATTGCCAAGGCTCGCACCATTTGCATCTTCACCAACCAAATCCGCGAGAAAATCGGGGTCATGTTCGGCAACCCCGAGACGACCCCCGGCGGCCGTGCCCTCAAATTCTATGCTTCCGTACGTTGCGATATTCGCCGCATCGGGCAGATTAAAGGGACGGATGGCTCTGTATCCGGCAACCGCACCAAGCTTAAGGTAGTGAAAAACAAGGTGGCCCCGCCCTTTACGGAATGCGAGTTCGATATTATGTATAACGAGGGCATTTCTTCCGTAGGCAGCCTGATAGACCTTGCCCTTGAGTACGATGTGATTCAGAAGCGTGGCTCCTGGTTTAGCTACAACGGTAGCCAGTTGGCCCAAGGCCGCGATGCCGCTAAGGAAACCCTCCGCTCCAACGAGGCTCTTTATGCCGAAATTGAAGCCCTGGTAAAGCAAAAATTAGAGGAAAAATCAAAGTAAACTCCTTTTCTGCATACACTGTGGCGGCCGGTAACAGCCGCCACAGGCGAACAATAAAAAAATCCACCACCCGCGAACCGCTGGTTCGCCAAATTTCAAAGCCCCGCAGGGGCGAAATAATATAGGCAGGGGTTAAGCGAGCCAACGGCGAGCGCAACCCCTGCAAAACGTTAAAAAAATATAGAAGCCCGGGAAACCCGCGGCGACAGATTCCCCCGATGGGCGTTAGCCCGGAGGGATAGCGGCGTGGTCTCAGGGCTTACGCCCTTCAGATGCGCTGCCGCCTATCCCAACACCCCAAAATCATGTGAGCGCACCCTGCGCGAACTATCATGCGCAAGCTATCATGTAAGGTGCGCAGCACCGCACTTTCAGGCGAGCCGCAGGCGAGCTATCATGCAAGC
>SUVM01000122.1 GCA_015062015.1 Akkermansiaceae bacterium
TTTGGGTGCTTGGGGGGCGTCTTCCGCATTGCAGGCACAGAAAAGCCCTGCGGTGAGTGCTAATGTGGCTAATGTCGGGTAGCGTAGTAATTGTTTTTTTGAGGATTGTATGTTCATGTCTGCTTAAATGTGCGGTGTTGCATTTATGTTAATGCCTCGGCCATACGCATCCGCGAAAAAAAAAAGAGGGGAGGGAGAGGAAAAGTTTAATGCGGCAGGCTCATGCGGTAGAGTTTGAGGGCGGATTCTGCCGTATCGCTAATGCGATAGGGGTAGGGGATTTGGGTGATTGTTTGCGGGCGGTAGGTGTTCCATTGGGAGATGATGTCTGCCACGGCGGCGGTGTCTCCCGGGGCAACGGCTCCCTCGGGTAAAAAACTTTCCAGCAACTCGCCTACAATGCCGTGGTCGTACCCGATGACGGGGCGGCCGAGGGCCAGAGCCTCGAGCACGGGGCGGTCGCAAGTGGCGGGTTGTTTACAGAGACTCAATGTAATATCACAAGCGCAAAGCACTTCTCGCAAGTCCGGGCGGGCCCCAATCCAGCTAATATGCTCGGAGAGGTTGGAAATGGCAAATTTCTTTTTAAGAAGTTCGGTATAAGCGGGGTCTGCTTTGCGGGAGTCGCCCGCAATGTAGGCATGTACGGCAATGCCCTGTAAAAGCAGGGTGGTGAGTATGGGGATTAAATCCTCTAACCCATGCAGGGGGCTGATGGCACCGGGGATGCAGAGTGTGAGCTTTTCCGCAGATTCCGGGTGGGCGGTGCGCCATTGCTCCCATTTGTCGGGGGAGAGGGAAAAGCCCGGGTTGCAGAGCTGCTCGTTTACGCCGTAAGGGATAAGGGCGATGTCTTTTTTGCGGTGTTTGAGCAGCCCCTTTTGCAAAAACTCGCGCAGGGTGCGGGATATGGTGATAAACCCGGCGCAATGTTGCCATAACCGGGCAGAGAATCTGCCGGATGCCGCAGTGGCAATGTTGCCCACCAGCAGCGGTTGTTTGCCTGCGGGCAGGCGTTTGATGGCCACCGCCGCTATAAACGCGGCCGGCGCGTTGTATACTTGCACTACATCCGGGGCAAAGCGTTCTATGATGCTGCGTAATTTGCGGGTTTCTGCAAAAGTATTCAGCAGTGTGGGTTTGCGGCACAAGCGGTGCTCTACCCCGGCGGCGCGCATGCGGCTTACCAACTCGTTGGCGGGGGAGGCCACTAAGTTGGTGCAGCCGATTTGTTGCAGCGCACACGCCGTATCGGCACACAGCTGAGCGGTGCCGCCTGATTTAAGACCCGGAGAAACGTGCAGTATGCGCAACATACGGAACTCGTGCTGTGCAGAGTAGCTGAACACGCGCTTTGCGTGGTGGGTTTACGGTTGGCACAGCTCCCGGTAGACGCGGATGTAGGCATCCGTCATATCTTGGCGGCGGTACGGAGCCCCCAACGGTAATTTGGGGGTGGGTGGGTTTTGGTACCAATCTGCTAAAATCTCCACCATTTTATCCGTGTCGCCGGTGGGTACTTTACCGGCAGGTAACAAGGTGTCCAGCTGCTCGCCCACTCCACCTGCCTGGTAGCCTGCGGTGGGCCTGCCCAATGCCAGTGCCTCCAGCGTGGTTTTGCCGAAGGCCTCCGGTACCAGGTTGAGGGAGAGGATGACGTTGCTGGCCATCATCACGTCGCGGATGTCTCGGCGTAACCCGGTCCACGTTACATCTTGCGTTAAGCCGGCTTTCGCATAGCTTTCCGTCAGTTCTTGGCGCAGGGCTTCTTTGCCTTTTTTCGTTTCTCCCACAATGAGGGCATGTGCCGGAATCCCCCGCTTTTTAAGCCCCAGCAAAATGGGCTCCAAATGGGCTGCGCCCTTGTGGCGTGTTACGCGCGCCGGCAGGCAGATGACATATTTGCCCTTAACCTCGGGGAATTGCTTGTACCACGCCTCGTACCATGCATCGCTCGGGCGGTATTCCGGGTAGTGGTAGGCGGTATCCACCGAGTTGGGGATAACCACAACTTTGCTCATATCGGTTTTGGGGTAGGCCTCGCAGATGTGTTGGCGAATGAAGTCCGACACGGCAATGATTTTGTCTCCTTTGGTCATGATGGCCGAGTAGAAGTTGACGGAGTAGTAGCCGTGGAACGTGCTGACTACCTTAGGGCGTTGGCTGCGAGGGATACCGCTGATGGCGCGGTGCCCTACCCAAGCGGGGACTCGGGAATGGATGTTGACTACGTCGGGTTTCTCTGCCAGAATAAGTTTGCGCAACTTGCGGATTTGCAAAAGCGTTTTAATGCTTTTTTTGCCGATGGGCATGGTGACATGCCGAGCCCCCGTCGCTTCGATGTCCGGCACCATGCGGCCACCGGCAGATACGACGATGCTTTCGTCTCCTCCGTTTTGCAGAGCTTCGCAAAGCTCCAGTACGACTTGTTCTACCCCACCGGAGGCGAGAGAGGGTAAGAGATGCATGACTTTCATGGCAGTGTGTTGTGGGAGAGGGCTAGTTAAGTAAATCCGGGAATCGTTCTATGACGTAAGCGGCTGTGCGGCCGGCTTCGTCGAAAGTTTTGTGAGGTTGGGGCAGGTTGTGGGATTTTGCCCATTCGGTAAAGGTGCAAATGTCACCATCATCGGCCAGCATGTTGAGGCCGCGGGATACGCGAGAGATTTTACCCTCTTTTTTGCTGCGTTTGCGTTTCATTTCGATAAGGCCGACGGGGGCCCCGCTGCTGAGGGATTCGAACACCATCGAAACGCTGTCTTGCGTTACCCATACTTCTTTGGCAGAGGCCAAATGCTCTGCCACCCAGTTGGGACCGGTTGTTTCTACCGGGTCTACACGGATGCTGGGGCAGGCGGCTGTAACGTCTTTAACAAAATCTTTGGGGGTGCGCCGAGAGGTGGTAAGCACAATGTTGTTGGTGCTGTGGCGCACGATGGTGGTTAATTGGTTGAGCACGGTTTCGGCATCCCAGTCAAACTCTTTGCTTGGTCCGCCGATGAGGATGAGCGTTTCTTTTTTCTCTGCCTCCGGTTGCGGTTTAATGTTGTTAATGGCCCCGTTGGTAAGGAATACATTGGCCTCCGGCTCTTTGCCCTCCGGTATATCGTGGCGCGGTAGTATGCATAAATCAAACATGCTTAAGGGTAAACTGGGTTTCATGCATACGATGACAGGGCATTTTTTGTAGCGCGCAAGGCTGATAGCGGCCAAGTGGGTGCTATGCCCGGCGCACAATACTAAATCCGGCTTTGGCAAATCCAAATCTTTGCCTTTGTAAAAGAGGCGCGCGAACCAGGTTTTGCCGACAACGGAGACTTCGTGTACGGAGTGATTGCCTTGGGGCGTTTTTGCTTGAGCCGCCTTCAGCAAAGCTCCGGCTAAACCTCTGGTTTGGGAGAGGTGTCCTTTTTTCTCATCACTGATGATGTAGATTACCATAAAAAATTAAGATTAACAAAGTGGGAGCGTAATGCTGCCGCAGAGGCAGCTGCCTAAAAGGGGTGTATTGGTTGTGCCGCAGGTCATATCGGCCTCGGTTACGGTGAATTCTGCCGTGGGGTCAAATAGCAGCAGCGGGGCTTCCAGCGGGGTGCCCTCTTCCTGGTCGTACGGGCAGACGATGCTCACCGGGTTGGTGCAGCAGGCGCGTACTATGTTGGCCCAGCTCAGTTTGCCCGGTTTTACCAAATGGGTGTAAATGGCCGGCAGCATGGTATCCAACGCTACCATGCCTTGAGGGGCGGATATAAAGTCTTGCTTTTTGGCAAAGGGGATGCAGGGTGTGTGGTCGGTAACAATGCAGTCTATGGTGCCGTCTTTCACCCCTTGAATCAGGGCCTCGCAATCGCTCGCATCGCGCAGCGGGGGCAGTGTTTTGAAGGTTGTGTTGTAATCCCCCACGTTTTCGTGCGTGTAGAGCAGGTGGTGCAGGGCTACCTCGGCGGTGAGGTTTTTCATGCCGCTTTGTTTGGCTTTGCGGATGATGTTCACGCCTTCTGCCGTGCTCACGGTTTGGATGTGAAGCTTGGCCCCGGCATCATTTGCCAAACGAATGAGGGTTTCTATACCAATTTCTTCTGCACAGGCGGGGGTGCCGTGCAACCCCAGTTTATAAGAGGTGGTGCCCGGGTGTATGCAGGTGTTGTGCGTGAGTGCCGGTACGTCTCCGCGTATGGCAAAGGTAAGCCCAAGCTCTGCGGCGTACTTCATGGCGCGGTGGAGCATGAGGAGGTTATCCGTCACATGCTCGGCATCGCTCAAGATGCTTACGCCCCTGGCTGCCAAGGTGTTGTAGGGTGTTTGCCGCTGGCCCTGCATGCCTTCTGTTATGCAGCCGGCAGGTACCATGGTAGCTGCAGAACGCTGGGTGACGGCATCTGCAAAGCTATCTAAGGTAGAGGCGTTGTCGAAGCAGAATCCGCCGGTGGGCATAACCAGCATGCCCCACACGCCGCCTTTGGTGGCAGCTTGCCCCGTGCGGTAAATGCTCTCTCTCTTGCTGCAACCGGCTATTTCTATTTTGGCGTGCATGTCGAACAAGGCCGGCATGAGCAATTTGCCCGTAGCATCTATGACTCTTGCGTTTTCGGGAATCTTCATTTCCCCGGCATCGGTAATGCCGCTTACGCCGTCCAGGGCGATGTCGTCCAAGTAGATGGTGGAGGCATCATCGCTGCTTTGCCCCATGCGCAAATCAAGCTTTTGGCCGCTGATGACCCAGGTTGCGTTGGTGATGTAGGTATTAGTCATTGTTCTGCGTTTGGGGGGTAAGGTGGTAAAGGATGCTCATGCGGGCGGCGATTCCGTTTTCCACTTGGTTGTTAATAAGGCAATTGCGGTAATCCATAGCGGCATCGCATATTTCTACGCCACGGTTGACGGGGCCGGGGTGCATGATGCTCAAATTCAAATCGTCGATGCGTTTCAGGCGCTCTTCTGTTACGCCGAAAGCCTGGTGGTAGTCCCCACCCGGGAAGAAGGGCGTGTCCATGCGCTCGTTTTGTACGCGCAAGAGGTAGATGACATCCGGCTTCCATGCAAAGATTTGCTCCCAATTGGTAAAGCGTGGTATGCCGGTGTGCTTCTCTGCCGGTACGAGCGGACCGGGACCCATGTAGGCTACTTCCGCCCCGAGCCTGCGTAAAATTGTGCTGGTGGAGCGTGCCACGCGGCTATGTAAAATATCACCGATAATGACAACGCGTTTTCCGGCCACATCTCCGTATTTTTCTTTAATGGTAAAGGCATCCAGAAAAGCTTGGCTGGGGTGGGCGTGGGCACCGTCGCCGGCGTTGATGACGGCAGCCTTGCAGTGGCGTGCAATAACGGCGGGGATGCCGCTGTTCTTGTGGCGTACGATGATGTAGTCCATCTTCATGCTCATGAGCGTGTCGATGGTGTCGTGCACGCTTTCTCCTTTTACCACGGAGGAGGTGGATACGGTGAAGGTGGTCACATCTGCCGACAGGCGGTGGGCCGCTACCTCAAACGAGGAGCGAGTGCGCGTGCTCGGCTCGTAAAACAGGGTGAGCACGGACTTGCCTTTGAGTGCCGGCACTTTTTTGACGCTCTTGGTAAAGATTTCTTTCATAGCCGAGGTGCTCTCCAGTATGGTGCGGATGTCCTCGTCGCTCAGTGCATCAATGGTGATTAAATCTTT
>SUVM01000123.1 GCA_015062015.1 Akkermansiaceae bacterium
TTAGTGCGTGCAAGCATTGTGCCACCCACAAACATGCAGAAAAGCAAAATCATGGAGATATAAAAATCCCATATGCGGCAATGGCCTGCACCCCCTTTGAAATACAGGTAGGTGCGTCTGCCTGCCCCCCAAAGGATAACGTTGATGAAGAGCGGCACAAATGAGAGTGCTGTTGTACCCACAAACTCTGCCCATTGTATAAGGCTGAGGCCGTGGTACATCCCCATGCCCAGGCTGTTCCAACTAAAGCCGAGGGTGCCGTGTGCGCGCATCCATTCTATGCAAACCCATAGGGCGGCGCAGCCGGTGGCGGCTTTAACAGTGCTCAGCGTATCTGCCCATGCCCATGCAGCCCACGCTGCCTTGCGCTTTTCGGGGCGTGTTTCTGCCGGCAGCACCGGAAAAAGCGCAAGCGCAGGGCGTAATACCGTGGCTGCCAACGCACCCCATAAGCCTACCAAGCAAGAGTACACCGCCATTAACGGGATAAAGGCTGTACCCAAAAACAGAGGTAACGGTATGTTGAATACATAGCCTACCTCGTGTATCCACCAAAAACTTACACTGTACCACCCCATGCCGAAGAGCCATCCAAGGCGGAATCCTCGCCAAAACTTGGCAGGTCCGAGCCAAAGTACGGTCAAAATAGGTAAAAAGCCAACCCAAATCAGGAAGCTGATGTCATACGGTACAAAGGCAAGTGCCATCAGACAGCCGCTCAGTAGGCTAACAAGCCACCCCATGCGTATCAGTATGCTTTTGGGGGCTTGGGCTTCTTGGTGGTCCGTGGCGGGGGCAGGCGTGCTCATAGTAGGTGCTTATTTAATGACGGAGAGGCATTTTGCGGAAATAGTAGCTTCACCCAAGCGGAATGTTTGCGGTGCTTGGAAAGGGCGGTCTGCCATCACTGGTGTGTGGGTAACAAGCGCTTTCCACGGGCGGGCGTGCTTGCTCGTGCCGTATATCTTCATGTCTACTTCCGACAACGGGTTGCTTACCACACAGGTGATTTTTGCCTGCTGTTGTGTGGTGTCTACGCAGAGGTCTCCCGAGATGATAAATTGCCCATTCTGATACCGGATGTTTTCGATTTTGTAGCACTCACGGTCCATGTCGTCATATAAGGTGATTTGTATGTCGCCGGAGCCCGGGCTGTTGCCCAATGTTAATTCTATTGTGGGCACATAGTACGCTGTTTCTTTATCCTGAACAACACGGCTCCAGCCGGTTTTTACGGATGAAAGTTCGCATTCATACCCTCTCCACGGCATCGTATCGTTATAATGCCCCCACGCACTCGTGGGCAAATCTCGGTATAGATACAATAGCCCCGCCGCGCTCGTTACCAATATCCCGAAGAATAAGCCGCTGAAAATCCAATTCCTCCAACCGATTCGTTTGATAAAGTTCGGCTTTTTTTCTGTTTTTTCCTCGTTTTGCTCTTGCATGCACCTATTTTGTACCGAAAAATGCCCACTTGCAACAAAAAAAGATTGCATTCTGCGAAAAATCGGTAAAAATAGTCTCGGATTACACAACATCCTCTACACACATTATGGCAGAAATCGACGAAAAAAACGAGAACAACGTACCGGGTAAGTATTATGTGGATACCAACTGCATTGCTTGCGGTCTTTGCATGGCCAGCGCCCCGGATTACTTCCAGGAAGACGACAACGGCAACTCTTATGTCTACAACCAGCCTACCGATGATGAGGGCGTAGAGGCATGCGAAGCCGCTGTAGAAGATTGCCCGGTGAACGCCATCGGCAACGACGGCGAGTAAACCGCTTGTTCATTTTTAACATTCTCGGAACCGGCTCGGGGGGCGTTTCCCGGCCGGTTCCACCATCTTATGCCGCCTCCGCGTAAAAAGCGTACTCGCAAGGCCGTTGCAGAAGCCGCAGCGGTTGCCCCGTCTGCACGCTGTAAGTCTGCTGCAGAAGCCCCGCGTTATTGCGAGATGCGGGCAGAGGATGGCTCTGTGCGCCCAGCTCGCTTTATGGGACGCGAAGAACGCGAGAAAGGGCAGGTTTTTTCTGATTTTTACGGTATTTTGCCGGAGCTTTCGCTCGAAGCCAACGTACGCACCGCCTCATCCGTTTTAGTGAGTTTGGTGGAGAAGCTCGGCATCAGCGCATCGGAGTTTGCTCCCTCGGTGCTTGCGGATGCTTGGCGACAAGCTGCCGGCGATTTTCTTTCCACACGCGCCGAATTGTTGACGATAGCAGACAAAAAAGCGCGTATTCGCACTTCTCACCCCGCAGTACGTTACGAGCTGAATCGCCGGAAATTGCACTTGATACATGCACTTAATGCTGTGCTGGGAGAGGGGTGTGTAACCGGGGTGCAGATTTTGCATGGCTAATACCCCGCCGGATTTTGTTTTTTTAACCTGCTTTTTTTACTGTTAATCGCTTCAGTTTTCTGAGGCAACTTATCATTTTTTGGATGCCGCGAATCATAGCGCGGCATATCGGATTGTAGCTTCGAAAAAAAGCTTTATTCAGAAAGCCAAATCTGATACTCGAGTATTTCATGATACTGACAAGATAGCGGTGAGCTTCTCGCGTGTTTGCGGGTAGCCATATGCAGCGGTGTGATGCTGCGTTCCGGTATTCTATAAGACTATCCGCCAAACCGAGCGGTAAATAACGCTCCCGTTGACTAAAATCAGTTCAAAATCCTAAAATGTTTGTGACAGTATACTATCTATACACTCCTGTAGATATGCCTCTACCTTATATATGGGAACAATAACGGATATGGTCGGACTACTCATTTCTGCGAAGGTATAGTAGCAACTTTTTGCCGATAATCAAGTAATACTTATTCGCCTTTGAAGAAAAAATCGTGGTTTTTATTTTTCCGGAGGGCATACATGTCGCGATTTGTTGCACTATTTGCTTGCTTCTCTTGCCAAAATGCGTATAATGTTCGCGCTAACAGCAAATCTGTAAAATTATGAGTAACGATTTAGCCACAAGAGCTCAACAGTATCACGAAGAACCCAGACCCGGCAAGTTGGAAGTGTTGCCTTGCAAGTCTTGTTTTTCCATTGATGACCTGACGCTTGCATATTCTCCCGGCGTTGCTGAACCCTGTTTGCGCATTGCAGAAGACCCTGCTGCCTCTGCCCTTTACACCGGGCGTGGTAACTTGGTGGGTGTTATCAGCAATGGTACAGCAGTGCTGGGGCTGGGCAATATCGGTGCTCATGCCTCTAAACCTGTAATGGAGGGTAAGGGCTTGTTGTTCAAGATTTATGCCGATGTTGATGTATTTGATATCGAATTAGACATTAAAAAGCCCGAAACACTTATCGAGGTGATTAAGACGATGGAGCCCACTTTCGGTGCCATCAATTTGGAGGATATCAAAGCCCCGGAGTGCTTTATTGTAGAGCAACGCTTGCGCGAGGAGATGAATATCCCTGTATTCCATGACGATCAACACGGTACGGCCGTAATCTCCGGGGCTGCATTGCTGAATGCAGCCCACCTTACCGGCCGCTTGTTGCAGGATATGAAGTGCGTGGTATGCGGTGCCGGTGCTGCCGGTATTGCCTGTGCTAAGTTTTATATGGCTTTGGGTATACGCCGAGAAAATATTTACATGTTTGATTCTAAGGGGCTTATTCATACAGGACGTTTGGATTTGCACCCTACCAAGGCCATGTTTGCTCAAAGCGAAGACTGCACGCTCGAGGTCGCGTTACAGGGAGCGGATATTTTCTTGGGGCTTTCCAAGAAAGGCTTGCTGAAGCCCGAAATGGTGAAGAGCATGGCCCCCGACCCTATCATTTTCGCCTGCGCCAACCCCGACCCCGAAATTACATATCAGGAGGCCAAAGCTGCCCGCCCGGATTGTATTATGGGCTCCGGCCGCAGCGACTGGCCTAACCAGGTTAACAATGTCAGCTGCTTCCCCTACATGTTCCGTGCCGCGTTGGATATGCAGGCTACCTGCATTAACGAGGCGATGAAAATTGCGGCTTCCCGCGCCTTGGCTGATTTGGCTCGGGAAGAAGTTCCGCAGTGCGTGGTAGAAGCCAATGGCGGTGTTCCGCTGAAGTTTGGTCGCGATTATGTGATACCCAAACCTTTCGACCCGCGTATGATAGAGTACTTGGCTCCGGCTATTGCAGAGGCCGCCGTTATCTCCGGTGTTGCACGCCGTAGCATGCCCGATAAGGAGGCGTACAAGGCTGAGTTAAAAGCGCGAGTGGCCAAGGTGCACGAGCGCACACACGCGCTGGTGGACAGCTATAAAGGCTAATAGCACACATCTTTGATGCTTCACTTAAACCAACGGTAAGGATTTTATGGCTACTGCTAGATTATCTTTGCCGTTGTTGGTGTCTTTGCTCTGTTGCGCATGTTCCGACAAGGCAGAGCTGCCGCCACCTGCCGAAAATGCGGAGTCTTTGTATGAAAAGGCGCGGGGGCTTTTGCAGCCTAATGCAGACAACGAGAAACCGGACTACAAGGGGGCTCTTGCCCTGTTGGAGAAAGCCGCGCGAGCCGGTCATGTGCGAGCTTGTGTGGACATGGCAGGCATTTATTTGGAGGGCTCTAAAGACGGCTCTGTAAAGCCGGATGCTCAAGTGGCCTACACATGGGCGGCCAAGGCGGCCGCCTTAGGCGATGTTACGGCGGACTATCTTTGCGCGTTTTTATTGTTATCCGATGGAAAAAGGGACAAGGCTGCACCCTTTTTAGATAAAGCCATTGCCGCCAATGTGGCCGAAGCTCATTTGCTGAAAGCATTTACAGAGTTGGATGCCGCACACATTCGCGATATTTTGCGTATTTACGCTCATACGCATCGCGGGCGGATTATGCAGCAAATGGAAGCGCAGAAAAGTTTGGATCGCATTGTGCGAACCAAATTTAATGATGCTTTCTTACAAAGTCTTACGGCAGCAGCCGATGCCGGTTCTCCGGATGCTATGTATTTGCTGAGCCGCTATTATGTTATGAGCAACCCCCGGCTTGCTATCACATGGTTGACTAAGGCAACGCAGTGCGGGCACCCGGCTACGGTAGCAAAAGCGGCATACACACTGGCAACTCAATACGAAGATGATTTGCAGGTGGCACTTCGCTGGTACAAATTAGCGGCCGAAGCCGGGGATGCACGCGCCCAATACATCGTGGCACTGTCTTTGCTCAACGGCGAGGGAATGCCGGTAAACGAACAACAGGGAGAGGCTATGCTGCGCATGTCTGCCGGCCAGCATTATACCCCGGCTGTGGAACAGTTGGTGCGCTTCCTGTTTTCCAAAGACCCCGAAGCCCATGCAAATGAAATCCATGCATGGCAACAAGTCTTACAAAAGCTCACTCCATGAACAGTTGTTGTGGTGGGGCGTAAAAATGAAATCCCCGGCAGGGTTGCGATAACCTTGCCGGGGATTTAAGTTGTACGTCAGGCATGACACATAACTGGGGTGAAAGTCCCCAATGAGCCGCTGACAGGGCGGAATCAAATAGCCAAAGGCAACTGCGTCACAGTAATGTGGGG
>SUVM01000124.1 GCA_015062015.1 Akkermansiaceae bacterium
GACAATGCCTTGGCAAAAGCTCGTTTCGAGTTCCGTTGGGAGGACCAATTTAACCTCTCGCTCGACCCGCATAAAGCCCGCTCATACCACGACCGTACACTCCCGCATGCCGGTGCTAAAAAAGCGCATTTTTGCTCCATGTGCGGCCCGGATTTTTGCGCCATGAAGCTCACGCAGGAAATCCGCAACGCCGGCAAGTAACTGCATAGAAATGCCGCCCCGGGAGTAGGCGTTTTCGCCCTTACTTCCGGGGGCTTTTTTGTTAATTTTGCTTGACTCTGTAAGACTTTTATATAAAATATCATGTGTGTGGTATGCGGGCTGCTCTTAAAATCTCCCGAGGTTGTAGCGGCCACGCTTTCCCGGCCGCCTCTCTGCGGCTTGGCTGTACGCATCAGCCGTTGTTAAGTTGCCGGCAGAGAATCATTTTTACAATCAATCATAATAATATACGATGAAATACATTATAGCTACGTCATTGCTGGCTGCTCCTCTTTGTGTGGGGGCAGAGGCCACCGCCCCCGAAGAGATGCAGCAGCCCACTACGGATAGCACCGTGGAAAGCTTTGTGGAAGCTCTGTGTGATGCATATGAACTGCTGGATTCTATTAAGGATAAAGCCACGGCAGATGCCGCCGCAGATGAAGTTGCCCAACGCATGGCTTATTTGCAGGATCGCACTATTGCCGTACAGTATGTGCCGGAAGAAACCATTGCCCCGCTGTTGGATGCAGCCGGTATGACACCGGAGTATCTGGACGGTATTTATACCCGCCTTATTACAAACAGTTTTTATGGTTCCACCGCTTTGGCTCAAGCTCTGGGGCGAGAGCCCTCTGCCGCTATGCCCAAAGAGAACGCCTCTGCGGAGCTTATAGACACATTAAGTGCAGAGTTAATGCAGAACCCCGCCGTGGGGGATGTTTGTTTGGCCGGTGGCCCCGGGCTTTCGGTAGAGACGGCATGGGTGCTGAGCACGGACCCCTCCAAGTTGTCTGCCATAGATGCTATTATTGGGGCTATACCCGGGGCAGAGATAGAAGACCGCAAACTTGAAAAAGGTGAGGATGGACGTGCTTACGGGCTTTTTACTCTGCTTGTACCCAGAGAGGGCAAGGCCTACCGTGTACAGATGTGGTTTGATGCAACGCAGTTGCTTTTAACACAGCAAAACGCTACCACACCCCAACCGCATCCTACGCAGCCGGAGGCTTATGCCCCCATGCCGGTGCAACCCGGCTATGTTAACGAGCCGCACCCCCAAGAGCTGCATCAATATACCCCCGAGCAAAAAGCCGAATGTGCCCGCGAATATGCCGAGGCCCTTGCCCAACAGGTGCGTATTTACAGCTCCGTTACGGATAAAGCTACGGCAGATGCCGCCGTGGAACCTCTCAAAGCATTAGAGTTGCGCATGGAGGCTCTTAACACCATTCTGGCTTATGTTTCCCCGCAAGAGCTCGCCGCCGCTGTAGAAAAAGCCGGTGTAGCCCCGGCCGCCCTCAAAGAGCAGAGCCTGCGCCTTATAGAAGCGGATTTCTTTGGCTCAGAGGCACTGAAACATCAGTTTAATAATTGATTTTAGATTAGCCCCCCGGTGACTTGCGCGGTCGCTTTTTTTGCGATGGAGCCTCTTCGGCTACCTCCGCCACGTCATCGGGGGCTTTTTTGATTCGGATGAATAAGAAAGAATCCATTTCAGCTATTGCGGCAACTTTGCTTAAAAACTTTGACCGGGATACAGTGAAAGCTGCTGCTGAGTTTTTGCATGAGATCGAGGTTCGTAGGCGAATGTATAAGGCAGATGATTTGCCTGAGCAATTACCTTAATCTGGAAGTTGTGGAAGCTGACCGTTATCAGCGTAATGACTTTTTGCCATGGGAGCTGGATGAATATGCCGCCTCCTTTGCTGCAACCCATACCTACGCAGAATACGGAAAACTGCTCATCCAGCGCTATCTTGAACATCAATTAGTTTAAAGAACCATGGAGCAGCGGTGCATTAATCGGTGCTGCGAGTTGCATCGTTCTCCGGCACATGGCGTTGGGCTGTTTTGAGCATGGCGTTCAACATGTTATTTGCGGAATCCACATGCCGCTGTATCTGTTTGACCAACCCGCCGTAGGCTTTATAGTGGGTTCGGTTTTTTACGAAATTGGACTGTTTCTTCAAATGTTCATGAAGCCCCAGTATCTCGTCATCCATGGAGACTAGCCTGTCGAGCGCATACAGTGCTCGATTTGATACGGCATATTTGAAGTCAGAATCTTCTTTTACCACGATTTCTGCGGCAGATTTAGCTACGCCTGAAAAAAAATCATCTGCTGCCATTCGCACCAAGGAGCGCGCGTTAAATGCGCGGTCTTCCATCGCCGTAATTTTGTTGTTGGACCACGTTTCAAAATGGCGCATGTAGCAAGCCATTTTTGCCGCTTCGCTGGTGGATGTATGTATCACTTTACCTCCACGAACATCGAAATAGGTGTAGGGATCGTAGAGCCCGCGGTGGATAAAACGGCCTTCTATACCGAATGTGGGCCCGTTGTAACGCCCGCGAATACTGCCGCCCAACACGGCAAAACTCAGCCAGCTGTCACGCTCCTCTTGGCTGATGGAGTTGTGGAAATGCCGGAAGAACTCGATGCTGTATCGGGCGGGATTTCCATGGAATGTGGAGCTGACTTTATCTACACGCATAGAGGCATAGCTGCCTCTGTAGGCATCTACCATGGCGTAATAGGCAATATCTGCTTCTTCAATATCTTCCGACTTCAGATATTCTTTGAAACGTGCCACGCGTTGTACGTCTTTCTGGTGGTCATAGTTGTGTACGGCACAGGCTTTGGCAAAGGAACCGCAAAACCACTTCATCAGCATTTCGGCTCGCTCAATCATGTGCTCGATATCTTTGTACTGTTGCGGTGTCAGATTCGGCTTGGCCTGTGCCAGCGTAGAGCGAGAAAGCACGCCCTCTGCAAATTGCCCTGCCTCTGCCGAGTAAGGATGCTTGCCCATGATTTTGCCCATGGCCTCTCGGTGTAAATCTGCCGGCACGGGGTCCTTAATGCACTGCACAAAGTCCTCGTTACCTATGATGCCGTCGCAACAGGCGGATACCGGCCATACCACGTCCTCTTGGTAAGCTTTGCGGCAGGCGGCAAGATATTGTACGCCGTTGTAAATGAGTGCTTGAAGCTCTTTTTTCTGTTTTTCTGCGGCAGCTGCGGCATCGGCGGCAGCTTCTTCATCCGTAAAGTCGTAGCCTGCGGGGGCATCATCCTGCGTGAAATCGTAGCCGGGAGATTGCGCCGGGGCGGGGGCTGCCATCATCATCAGCCCGCTAAGTGCAAAACTAAAGAAAATGCGTGTGGTTTTCATGGTGTTGTACAAAAATAATAGTTATCCGGAGTCAGAATCTGATGGCATAGTCATCCACATACCAGCGGGCACCGCCTTTGCGGATGAGCTTGTGGGTATGTTTTACGCCGATTTGTTTGCCGTTGGCATCGTATGCCTGACTTTGCACGGTGGCATATTCAACTTTTTCTCCCTGCATTTTGGTGAGGTGGTCTTTCTGCGCATCATCCAAGAAAAAGTTTTCCAAGTCGTTTTTATCGTCAAATCCTCGGGCTACAGTAATCTTGGTATCGCTGAAAGTGGCGTGTACATATTCGCCATGCAGGCGCTCCTGGTGCAAATCCCAGTGGTAGCGCAGCAGTGATTTTCCGGTTTCTGTTTTACGGCGTTCGGGGTTAATGCATTGCTCATAGAGGGCGTAGTTCTTCTCCTTGATGGCTGCAAGGAAAATCTCCATCACTCGCTCCGGCGTGGCATCCTCCGGCACGCTTTTCTCTGTGTACCAACCCTGCTTTATAGCGGCTACTTTGTCTTCTTCCGCATAAAAGCCCCCTTTCTCGTGCTCTGCATCAAAGCTTGCCACAATGCGGCCGTCGATGTATAGAGCCTCGGGCTCTACCACCCAGCCCCAAGCCATATTCATGCGGCGGTTGCCGGGTATCTCCATCACCGGACCTTGCACCGTTCCCAAGACGGTAAAGTTGTGGCTTTCTCCCAAGCTGCCGTCTACCTCTCGGCGGAATCGTTTGATGGCCTCGTATGCTCCGAGCCATTCTCTCCCGCTTATGTTGACATAGTAGAACCCGGTGGATGGTTTACCCACGGCAATGTATTCACCCGAGGCTCCCACAAACTGGTTATCGGGGTATAGCACCTCGGGTAGCACTATTGTTTTGCCAACGGGGGATGCATCCGGCGTGGTTTTCAGCGGATCTTCCGTGGGAAACACCTTGGTGACAAGCTCTCGCCCTTGCTGTAGCTCTGCCCACTTGACTTCGCTCAGTTTGGCGTATTTTTCCCTTAGTTCTTTCTCGTTGTTGAGGTAGGCCACCATCGCCGGGGTAATTGGCATGTAATTGCCCTTGCTCATCATCAGGGCGGTGCGCGTTCTTTCGTAGAGTGCTTGCACGGCGGGATCCTCCGGGTAGGCCTGCATAAGAGCCTGCACGCGCTTAAGAGCCTCGTTTTTGTTGCGGAACATGGTGTTTGCACTGCCTTGGGCTCGCTTTACCTCTGCCTCAAACTCTTTAAGGTAATAGTCTGCAAACCCTACATCTTTTTTGGGAGCGGTCTGAGAGTCTGCAAGCGCATTAATGCTCAGTAGTACTAACGAGATAATCAATAAAGGTGTTTTTTTCATTTTATTGCGTTCGGAAGTTCTTGGTAAATTCGGGAGAGAGAGGGGGGCTGTCAAACCGGAAAACCACTGCGCCCCGGGCATGTAAACAATACCCGGGGCAATTTCGTTGTAGACTTGAAAACAGAAAGGGCTTACAGCTCCATGGCTTCCATGAAAGACGGGTCAAGCTTCTCTGCCATACCCATGATACGGGTAACCTGCTCAAGAAGCTTTGTTTCGGCTTCTTCGCGTTTGGCCTCATACTTAGCCATCATCTCCTCTGTAATTTTGATACCCTTCGCCTCTATCTCTTTCTCAAGTTCGTTACCTTTTTGGATAAGAGCCTTGATTTCTGCGGCCTTAGCAGCGGAGTTCTCCGGGGTTACGCTTGCCAGCAAGCTGGTAAGCTGACCGGACATAGCAAGCTGTTCCTGCAAATAATCATCTGCGGTGGTCAGAACCTTTGCTGCGGGTGCGGCTTCCTTCTCTGCGGCGGGTGCGGTTTCCTCTTTCTTGTCGGAGCAGGCTGCCAAGCAGAGAGAAAGGGAGGCTATGGCGGTAATCGTCCATGCGGAATTTTTCATAATCGTAGAGCTGTGTTTTGTTTAATAATTGTCGAATAGGTAACATCGACTTCTGTGCTATACTATCACGTTATTTCCGTATTTACAATAAAAAAAAGTATTTTTATGTAATTTTGGGATGATTCAGAATAAAGGGAACTTCTAAAAAGTCGCTTGTAAACGTATTTCGGAATTTCCAAAGACACCTTGTCGTGGTATAATAAGCGCATGGTACCAAAGCTTGAATTGCC
>SUVM01000125.1 GCA_015062015.1 Akkermansiaceae bacterium
GTGCCGCCAAAACAGGGCATCCCGGAGCGCCGTAGCACCGCCCCACGCATTACCCAATGCTTCAACATCCGCCCCGGCGGCCAGCAAAGCTTTCACCTTATCTACATCCCCCTCACGAGCCGCCTCTATCAACGGGGTGCCCCCACAGCGGCGGCACCCGGGGGCGGGCACATCCACCCCATGTGTAGTGATGGGGTGTGGGGCAGCGGGGGACTCCAGCATGGGGATGATATCCTGCCGCCCATGCTCGCGGGCAATATCCAAAGCCGTGCGCCCCTTGTTGTCTTTCTGCGTAGGGTCGGCCCCGATAGAAAGCAAATAGGCCACGCGCCGCGCATCGTGCAGGGAACATTTCTCTGCAGACCAACAGAGCAAGGGACCATATGTATTAGGCGCATTCACATCCGCCCCCATGCGAATCAACCTACTGAAGAGCGGGTTAGGGAAAGGCCCTTCGCGACGCCAAACCAAAGCCACAAAATCCGCCAATTCTTCCCCCGCCAAATGAATATCCATCCCCGCATCTAAAAGCACATGCATATTAAAGCCACCATGCACGCAGCAGCGCATCAAATCTCGCACGCGCAGGTTCGGGTTCGCGCCGGCTTGCAACAGCAACGCCGTAATTTCTTCATCGTGTGGTTGGTATTGTGTAGCCGAAGGCATGCAAAGGTACAAGGGAAAAGCGCGCGCAAAGTTGGGGTCCGCCCCGGCAGCGAGGTACTCCTTCACCTTGGGCACATCGTTGCGGGCGCAGGCCTCTGCCAGTTTGCCGTTGAGGGAAAGCTCCAGCCCCAAAGAGCGCAGGTAGGCTACCACGGCGGCATCGGCCACGTCCTTCTGGCAAACAGCCAGCTCCAACAAATTCATACCGTCCGGGTTAAGAGCATGCACATCTGCCCCGGCTTCTGCCAATGCTTTAATGACGGGCAGGCTGCTACGCATCTCGTGGTTATAATAACGGATAGAGGAAACCAGCATCAACGGGGTATTACCTGCGCCATCCCGCGCGTTAACATCTGCCCCGTCGGCAATCAACGCAAGCGCCTTTTCGGCATTGCCGGAACGGTGGCATTGCAACAACACCTGCATCAACGGTGTACGCCCCTGCGCGTCTCGCGGGGTATCCGCAGACTCTGCCCGAGCCACTAAGCTCACAACCGGTGCCAACAACACGGAAACAACAATAGGATTCATACCGAAAAAAAGTTTTCTATAGTATATACGCCCGCGATAAGCAAAATCTTTCAAAAAAAGATGAAAAATTTGACACTTTTGCAAAAAAACGTTAGACTGACGGCATGAAGAACACTTTTTTTGCATTGTTGGGACTTTTAATGTGCGGATTATTACCGGCGCAGGCAACCAACGAACAGGCTGCCGCTGCCGCCGCTCTGCCGGAAGCCGAGCTGATGAGCATTGAGCGGGATGCTCACAGCCGCTTGCTCCTCATCACCGCCTTAGTGGCCGATACCCCCATGCGCATGATTTTAGATACCGGGGCCACCCATACCATCCTGCACAAAGATAGCACCAAAAAAATCAAAAAAGGTGCCATGTGGCTCAACACCTCGCACATCAAATTCGAAGGCAACACCCAAGAGCGCCCCGAAATGATGGTTGCTAACTTACAAGCCGGGCCGGGTCTTGCCCCACGGCACCCCATCGTTGTATTAAACTTGGCATCCGTACGCAGCATGATGGGCGAAGATGTGGATGGCATTATCGGCATGGATATTCTGGGCTCCCTGCCCTTTACCTTCGACCTCAAAAACGGAAATTATTACTGGGGAACCCCGGAGGGAGCCAAGCTCTGCCCCGTGCGCGGCAAGATGGAACGCGGCGGGCGCATGATGGTGCAAGGCAACTGCGGCGGCAAAGCCCTTACCATGTTGTTAGATACGGGCAGTGCCATTACCCGCGTTAATGCCCCGGACTGGGCCCCCGGAGCCGGCAACGAGGTAATGGCCCGACTGGGCAATGTGAACAATACCACTCACCGCAAAGTAGTGGAAGGGAAACCCGGCGATATTGACGTTGCCGAAGGCGTATCCCTTAAAAACGTGGAGCCACTGCTGGACGAGCCGGGGCAGTCTGTACTACTGGGATTGGACGCACTGAAGGACTCTGTGCTGATTCATCTACCGACGCAGCACAGCATGTACGGACAATTCTTCTTGGCTCAACCGTAAAACGTCTCCTGTAGCGAAAGCGTGCAGGCGATGCCCCATCTGCGGCTGTAGTATCCCCATGGCACAGGCCCCGGTGCAGTGCCCGGTGTAATAATACCGCGTAGGCAGTGCCAACAGCACCTGCGCGGCTTGCTTCAGGCGAGCGGAGTCTGCCTCTGTGCTGCAACGCATATAGTGAAAACCGCCCACCAGAACATCCGGGCGGAAATACGAAGCAATGTTCAACACCCCACGATGAGAGCAACCGCTGATGAGCACACGCATCCCGCGTTCCTCCACCAGCAAATATTGCTCGTGCCGAAAATCATCCGCCACCCGCACACCGTTCACCACAGCCTCCATCCCCTGCCCCTCTGCAGGATATAAAGCCGGCATGGACGCAGCGCGGTGCAGCACCACACCGGGAAAAAGAGGGTACACATCCTCTGCAACCACACATACACGTTCGTGGCGCAACAGCGCAGGGGACAAGCCTATATCCTTACCATGGGCATTGTAATGCACATCAAACGCGTGCGGACTCACCAAAACCGGGGCGTGGGCATTTTTCTGCAAAAAACGCAACAAACCGCCACCGTGGTCGCAATGCCCATGGGAAAGGACGCAGGCATCCACCGTGCTCAGGTCCACCCCCATTTGAGCCGCATTATCCGCAAAAGCGGAAGAGGCTCCGGTATCAAAAAGAATGCGGCGGCCACATGCCTCCACCAACAAACTCAACCCGTGCTCAGCAACCAAATCGGGGTGCTTGCTCGTATTTTCCATCAATACATAAATCTTCATCACCACACATCATCAAGGTAAATAACCATAGCGTTTGCGGTAACGCCACACGAACAACAGAGAAATACTCAGCGCCCCGACTTCTGCCACCGATACAGACCACCATATACCATGCATGCCGAACAACAATGGCAGCCCCAACACAGCCAGTGCCTGAAACACAAATGTACGCAGCAATGAAATAACAGCAGAAACCAAACCGTTATTCATAGCAGTAAACAAACCGGAGGCAAAAATATTGTACCCCATCAGCGCAAAAGAAAGCCCATACACCCAAAAGGCGTGCTCGGTAAGTGTAACCAACCTTTCGCTATAGCCCACAAACAACACAGCTACAGGATGCGCAAACACAACGGCGGCCACCGCCAACACCGCCCCGCAGGTTCCCACCAAAACCACACTTTTGCGGAACAGATTACGCAGCTCTGCTTGGTTTTGTGCACCGTGGTTGTATGCCAATAAAGGCGTACTCCCCATATCATACCCAATAAACAAAGCAACAAAAAAGAATGCCACATACATCACCACCCCATAGGCAGCCACGCCATCCTCCCCAAAATAACGAATCAGCTGGTAATTATACAGCATGCCTACCACTGCGGCAGAAACGCTGCTCACCAGCTCCGAAGCCCCATTAGTGCACGCCTGCAACATAGGGCGCGGTTGCAACCGCGTACGCCGAAAACGCAACAAACTGCTATTGGGCAAAATAAAATACAGCACCGGCAGTAACCCGGCCACCACTTGGCTGATACCCGTAGCCACGGCTGCACCGGCCACCCCCCAACCACACCAAGCCATAAATACAGCATCGAGCACAATGTTGGTAACACCGCCTGCCACACTCAGCCAAAATGCCAACTTCGGTTTCTCGGCAGTTATCAGCAAAGATTGAAAAGTCCACTGCAAAATACAACACGGCAAAAAAGCCAACATCACGCGCCCGTACATCACAGCATCGGGCAACAGCTCGGGCGTTGCCCCCAACAGACGGCAAATCTCCGGCAACCAAATACAACCCAGCCCCCCCATCAATACCCCCAACAAACCGGCAAGCAAAATAATCTGGGTAAAATAGCGTTTAGCGCGTTTCTCTGCCCGCTGCCCAAGAGTTTTGGCCACCAACGCCGTACCGCCGGTGCCAAACATAGAGCCAAGCCCGGCCATCAAAATCACCACCGGAAACACAAAATTAACCGCAGCAAAAGCTGTTTTGCCGACGAAATGAGACACAAACAAACCGTCTGCCATCGTATACACCGATGTGAGCAACATCATTGCTATCGGCGGCAACACAAAGGCAAATAATTTTCGGTATGTAAAATGGTCTGATAACTGGACGGCCATGGGGCGCTCATTCTAACATATCGCCCCTACATGTCAACCCCTTTATACAGATGCGCATGGCTTAACGCGGCGTTTCCACCGCCGCCTTAAGCTCTTTTACCGAAACAGGCTTCAACTTACCCCCAACCACCAATGCCTGAACAGAACGCACAAAAACCTCAAACATTTCCTGCCGCGCCGCATCCCAACGTGCCTTATACCCGGCATGGCTCTCGCCCTCTTGTCGGGAGCGAGGTGCAGGCTCGGCACCTATGCGAATAGCCGGCAAAACGCCTTCCTGCACACAAATATATTTGCCGCCGCCGTAATCCGAATCCAAGTAAATACAAAGATAATCATTACCAAGCCCGGCCGTATCCATCAATTCCCCTTTTACGGATTGACGCCAACAAACAGAACCGGACACCAACGGACGCAATGCCTCGATATATCGCTGAGCCGACTCCCTCGATACAGAGCACACCACAACATTACGCCACGTCACCACATCGCTATAAAAACCGTGGCGCAACGCATCGAACAAATCGCCGTCTTTTACAGTGAGCAGCTTCCCGCCCTGCATAAACGGCTGTAAAATGCGGATAAACTCCGCAAATGCCAACTGCATATTCTGCTGCATGTCCCCGGTATCCGTCACTTGCAAAATAACGGAACTGTCGCCATGATAACGCAAGCGCGCTTGGGTGGGACCCTCCGCCGTAATGAGGCGCAACGTAACCCCGGCACGCGTCTCCTGCGACTGCGGATGCACCGACAACCGCCCATCTATGTACGGCAGCAATGCATCTGCCCACGCTTGAGCATACGGCAAATTGTGCGGCGAACACACAATTTGCACATCGCGCCAATCCAACGTGCGGTACGCCACATGGTGCGTCAAAGCATCTTCCAACCGCTCCCGACTCACCGGCTGCAACACCCCGTTTTGCGTAAATTGCTGCAACACCTGCATCGCCGCCACCGTATAAGCTTTATGCGCCTCTTCCGGTATAATGGCGCCTGATTTTAAGACAACAGTTTAAGCCCCCTTTTTCTTGTGCAAAGTATCGTGAGCGTGTATAATCCAACCAACACACAAACATGCAAAACGAAAAAATACACAAGAGA